>NZ_JACJOU010000022.1 GCF_014695725.1 Microcoleus sp. FACHB-672
CCGCCGTTGTAAAGCCATTCATCTAAGCTGGCTGCTTCCCAAATCGGGTAGAAGTGCAGGCCGATGGCGTTAGAGGAGGGCACGACTGCGCCGGAGATGATGTTGTTGCCGTATAGCAGTGAGCCGGCAACGGGTTCGCGGATGCCATCGATGTCCACTGGAGGGGCAGCGATGAAGGCGATGATGAAGCAGGTGGTGGCGGTTAGGAGGGTGGGGATCATTAGGACGCCGAACCAGCCGACATAGAGCCGGTTTTCGGTTGATGTGACCCACTCGCAGAACCGTTCCCAAACGTTGGCGCTTTCGCGGCGTTGGAGAGTTGTGGTCATTGATTTATGATTGCTATTGATTTTTCGAGGTGCGCGGTAGCGTTTTTTCTACCTTAGTATATAGATTACTGTCTATATTGAGTTTTGTAAAGCAATTTAATAAAAATTTTATTTTGTGCCGGCAAGCGGTTGGTCGGCAGTTTTTGAGAGAGGTTTAGGAATATGCAAGCCCAAATGCCAGAGCGCGCTCGCCTTCATTAAGCGGGAAATACCTTTTGACTCAAAGCATTCAGCACCCTTACCATCGGCCTCATCAGCTACGGATGACTCTCCGATTGCCCTGAGACCCTCACAGTGAATCACAAAAATATTTCTGACTGAGAATTGTAGGAATCCAGCAATTAATTAATATAACTTGATAATTCCAGCCGCTCACGAGCCTGGGCTTTAAAATTAGCAGATTAAGAGATATTAGCTTATTTTACATTGTAAATTTTTTACTTGCCTTCACCAAGAAACTAAAGTAGGTTACACAAACCTTATTTTTATAATTATTATAATAATGATGCTTGACAGTTAGGAGTAGTTTCTGTGTTGGCAAATCTTAAACTTAGAGGCCGTATATTTACGGGTTTTTCAATTCCTGTAGTTTTAGGACTTGGATTTAGTGGGCTAGTTTTTTTCGTAGGCAACCAACTTTTGGAAGCACTTAAACAAGTCGAGAGAACACAGGAAATTGTTGTCCAGACAGACATTATGGTTTTGAGAACTTCCATGATGGCTCGACAAGTGCGGGGTTACCTCCTCGTCAAATCTGAAGAACCTCTCAAGGAATTTAGGAAGCAAAAGCAACTTTACGATATGGCTGTTGAGGCTTCAAAAAATCTGATAGAAGACCCAGTCCAGCAACAAATTTTCAACGAAATGATTCAGTTAGGCGATGAATATTATGAAATGTGCCTAGAAACTTTTCGTCTAAAGGATGCCGGTCAGCACAATCAGGCTGTTAACCTTTACCTAAAAGAGTCTAAAGCAATGGTAGGGGGGCTAGATCTCCTGGGTGAAAAAGCAAACCAAAACGAGCGAAAAATAATGGAATCCTATACCAGAAGTGCAGCTAATGCTGTCCAGTTTCTGATCTTAGCGGCTGTGGTAACCGCACTGTTATCTTTGGTGCTTTCTGGTGCCGCTGCGTCTCTGATCTGGGGAACCATTGCCAAAACGAATCGAACGATGAATCAAACAGC
The DNA here is from genome assembly GCF_014695725.1 of Microcoleus sp. FACHB-672. NCBI lineage: Bacteria > Bacillati > Cyanobacteriota > Cyanophyceae > Oscillatoriales > Microcoleaceae > Microcoleus > Microcoleus sp. FACHB-672. The sequence goes on from NZ_JACJOU010000022.1 coordinate 1,517, forward strand.
CAATACAATTGCCGGTTCTTCAACACAAATTGCGGCGTCAGTAGAGCAACAGGAGCGTAATGCTTCACAGCAGGCGACTTCTGTTAATGAAACCACCACCACTATGAATGAGTTAGGTTCTTCCTCAAGAGTGACTGTGCAACAAGCAGAATCATCCGCAGAAACTGCGCGTCAAGTTTTAAAGTTAGCAGAATCATCTGTAGCCGGAGCCACTCAAGTATTAAACCTAGCAGAGAATGGAGCAACGGGAGCGCGCCAAGTTTTGTCTTTGGCACAGGGGGGAAGTCAGACGGTTGAGCGAACTTTAGAGGGAATATCAATTCTGAAAGACAAAGTTACTAACATTGCCGAACAAATTGGACGTTTGAATGAGCAGGCTCATCAAATTAGCAGCATTACGAACATCGTCAGTGATTTAGCCAACCAAACAAATATGCTAGCCCTTAATGCAGCAGTAGAAGCCGTGCGGGCGGGAGAACAGGGCAAAGGATTTGGTGTAGTCGCCACAGAAATTCGTAAATTAGCCGATCAAAGTAAAAAATCAGCGGATAAAATTAATAGCTTAGTTTTAGGGATTCAAACAGCTATTAATTCAACTGTTGTTGCGACAGAAGAAGGACGGAAAACAGCCCAGGAAAGTATTCAACTTTCTCAAGAAACAGCAGAGGCTTTCAACCAAGTCACTCAATCGATTAACGAAATTATTTTAAAATCTTCTATGGGAGTAGCGGAAGCGATTAATTCGATTGTGTTGCACAATCAAAAAACTTCACTTGAAGCAATTGAAAATGTAGTAGTAAACAATCAACAAATTTCTTTAACAGCTAAACAGCAAGCAGTTGCGATTGAACAAGTTGTTGAGGCGATGAACTTTCTGAATCAGGGAGCTGTTCAAACTGCTACTGGGCTGGCTCAAACCAAAATTGGACTTCAAAAACTTAATGAAGCGGCTCAGAGTTTAAAAGCAGCGGCGTAAGGATTTTAGCTGAATTTAAACATTTATAATCTAAAATCTTCATTTTTAAACGAGGAGCAATCCTTGAGTCAGATAAAATTCTTCATTTAACGCAGTTTTTCTGAAACGTCCTTCAATCTATCAAGAACATGTCGAAAAAAATCGCTACAAAATACGCAAGGCTAACTCAAATAGTACCCTTAAGTTTTGGGACAGTATTTTGTCTAATGCTGTTGGGTGCATTGGCTTTTAAAATGAGTTCAAATACTTTAGTATCATCCGTCGGTTGGGTGACGCATACTTATGAAGTCAAAGAAGACTTGAAAGACTTGGAAAAGATGTTAATTGATGCTGAAACCGGACAAAGAGGGTTTATTATTACGGGTCAAGAGAGCTTTTTAGAACCTTACAACAATTCAATACAAAAATTAAATGCTCGATTTGATGAAATAAAAAAATTGCTTAAAGATAATCCCGATCAAATCAGGAATTTAAGCGAAATTAAAAATTTATCTGATCAAAAAATGAAGGAATTAGCTGAAACTATTTTCCTGAAAAGAACCGGCAAAGAACAAGCATTAAGAACTTTAATCTTGTCGGCAAAGGGAAAAAATATTATGGATAATTTTAGAGTAAAAACGGCTGAAATGATTGAAGCTGAAAACCAGCTTTTAATCAAAAGGCAAAACATAGCAAAACAAGCTGAGGAATGGGGGAACCTTACTTCTTTCGGAATTCCCGTTTTGGGTATAATTTTCTGCTTATTCATTTTATTGTTTATTACCCGACGAGTTGTACAGCCACTTAATATGGTGGCAAGCTCAATCGCTAGATCTTCTGGCGAAATTTCGATCGCAGTAGAGCAACACGAACGGATTGCTCAGCAACAGGCTGTTTCGGTTAATCAAACCAGTACGACGATGAATGAATTAGGTGCATCCTCAAAAGCAACAGTTGAACAAGCCCAATCAGCGGCAGAAAATGCGCGTCAGGTCTTCAGGTTAGCCGAATCATCAGTAGTAGGGGCTACACAGGTATTAAACCTTGCAGAAGATGGAACTACTACAGCCCGTCAAGTTTTATCTTTGGCAGAGGGGGGAACCCAAACAGTTGAGCGTACCTTAGAGGAAATATTTATCCTCAAAGAAAAAGTCAGCAAGATCAGTCAGCAAATTGGACGTTTGAGCGAGCAAACGAATCAAATTGGCACCATTACGAACATCGTCAGCGATTTAGCCAATCAAACAAATATGCTTGCTCTCAATGCGGCGGTGGAAGCTGTACGGGCGGGAGAACATGGTAAAGGATTTGGGGTCGTGGCTACAGAAATTCGTAAATTAGCCGACCAAAGTAAAAAATCAGCCGATAAAATTAATACCCTCATTTTTGGGATTCAGTCGGCAATCAGTTCCACAGTTATGGCTACGGAAGAAGGCCAAAAAACTGCTCAGGAAGGCATCAAACTGTCTCAAGAAACGAGCAAGGCGTTTACGAATGTTACTCAAGCGATTAATGAGGTGATTTTAAAATCTTCTCAGGGAGTTGCTGAGGCAATCAATGATATTGTTTTGCATAATCAAACAACCGCGCTGACCGCAATTGAGGATGTGGTGGTGAACCTTCAACAAATTTCCCTAACTGCTAAAGAGCAAGCCAATGCCATTGAGCAAGTCGTTGAAGCCATGAGCAGTTTAAATGAGGGAGCAGTTGAGACAGCCAGCGGTATCACACAAACTAAAGTGGGGATTCAAAAACTCAACGAGGCGGCTTGTGATCTCAAAGCTGTTGTGTAGGGATTACAAATTTTAGATTCTTAAAGTTATCTAAAATCTATAATCCCCAAGTCATCTAACCGGGAGGCCATTTCATATGGCGTCCGCCGAGAATATGTAAATGCAGGTGATCAACTGTTTGGCCGCCATCATCGCCGTTGTTAATGACGAGGCGAAAACCATTACTTAAACCGGCCTCGTCGGCAATGCGCTTAGCAATTAACAGCAAATGCCCCATCAGCGCGTGATCTTCTGATGTCGCCTCAGCAAGTTTAGGAATCGGTTTCTTAGGAATTAACAGCAGGTGCACCGGCGCTTGAGGGTGAATGTCTTTGAAGGCAAGGCACAAGTCATCTTCATAAACAATATCCGCTGGAATTTCCTTACGAATAATTTTGCTGAAAATAGTTTCTGTGGTTTCACTCATGCAGATACTTCCTTGATTGTGCTATATGCCATCCTAAGGGGGTAAGGCGTTTGAGTAAACTACTTTTTGTTAATAAAGATTGCGAAGATTTTGCTCAGTTGTGGGGGAGTGGGTAGAGAATGATAGCGTTATTATGAATGCTGGTAGTTACCTAGCTCTAAAAAATGATTAGAAAGCTTTTTTAAAAAATATAAATTCCAGACCGATAATTTTTACCAATTTCAGGAAGATTAAAGTGCTTGCGAGAGTTTGGAGTGCATCGCTGGTTGGCATCGACGCCGTTAAAGTCGGTGTAGAAGTTGATGTGTCGGGTGGCTTGCCGGGAATTGTGGTGGTGGGGCTGCCAGATACCGCCGTGCAAGAGTCGAAAGAAAGAGTCAAGGCGGCGCTGAAAAATGCCGGCTATGCCTTTCCAATGCGGCGAATTGTGATTAATTTAACACCGGCAGATTTACGAAAAGAAGGGCCGATCTTCGATCTATCGATTAGTGTCGGGATTTTAGCCGCCTCTGAGCAAGTCAGTGCCCAGTTGCTGGGAGATTATTTATTTTTGGGGGAAGTTTCCCTGGATGGCAGTTTGCGTCCCGTTGCCGGCGTGTTGCCCATTGCAGCGGCGGCCCAAAGGCTGGGGATCACCGGCTTGGTGGTGCCGGCAGCAAATGCCCAGGAAGCGGCTGTGGTGCAAGGGATATCCGTCTATGGGTGCAAGCATCTGGCTGAAGTGGCAGACTTGCTCAATAATCCAGAACGCTATGTGCCGGTGAAACTGGATGGGTTAAAAGAGTTAGCGACAGCGCAATATGCCGGCCCTGACTTAAAGGATGTTAAAGGTCAAGCCCACGCCCGCCGCGCCTTGGAAATTGCCGCTGCCGGTGGTCACAATCTCATCTTTGTAGGGCCACCGGGAAGCGGTAAAACCATGCTGGCACGACGGTTGCCTGGAATTCTGCCACCGCTATCGTTTCAGGAAGCCCTTGAAGTCACGCAAATTCATTCTGTTGCCGGTCTTTTAAAAAATAGAGGTTCCCTCGTCAGCGATCGCCCCTTCCGCAGCCCCCACCACTCAGCCTCTGGCCCTTCCCTTGTCGGCGGCGGCAGTTTCCCAAGACCTGGAGAAATCTCTCTCGCCCACCGGGGGATCTTATTTCTCGATGAGTTAACCGAGTTTAAACGCGATGTTTTAGAATTTCTGCGCCAGCCGCTAGAAGATGGTCACGTTACAATCTCGCGTACGCGGCAATCTGTGAGTTTTCCCGCACAATTTACCTTAGTTGCCAGTACAAATCCCTGCCCCTGCGGCTATTTTGGAGATTCAATTCAGGCTTGTACGTGTACGCCCCGGCACCGAGAGCAATACTGGGCAAAGCTTTCTGGGCCTTTGATGGATCGGATTGACTTGCAAGTGGCGGTCAACCGGCTCAAACCTGAAGAAATTACGCGCCAACCCACGGGTGAGGAATCTGCGCCGGTGCGAGATCGGGTGAGGGCAGCACGGGAACGCACCCGTGATCGCTTTAAAGAAGACCCAGCGGTGGGCTGCAATGCTGAAATGCAGTCACAGCATTTGCGCCGGTGGTGCCAGCTAGAAGATGCTAGCCGCAATTTATTAGAAGGCGCAATTCGCAAGTTGGGTCTTTCGGCGCGGGCGACTGACCGCATCCTGAAAGTGGCGAGAACCATTGCAGATTTGGCAGGGGATGAGAACTTGCAAACTCCCCATGTAGCTGAAGCGATTCAGTACCGCACAATTGACCGAATGCAGTGAGAGTAAGGGCTGAGTTTTAAACCGGCTCTTGATAGTAAGTGAAAAAGTCTGTTTTGGTATGAGATATTCTTGAAAGCCGGTAAAAATAAAAAGCATCACGCTTGTTGTCAAATGTGATGCTTTAATTTTTAACAAATAAAAGTGAACTCGAAAAACTTCACTTTTAGCAAATTTGAGCACAGTTAACTTCAACTTGCTCCGCCAAAACCCTGGCAATTAAAACCGGCTCCAATAAATTTGGAGGAGACCCAACCTTCTAATGGCTGATCACCATTGGGTAATTCCGCCCTGGTAATATACAACCAGTGCCAAGCCTCTGTATTCATTGGGGCGCTATTTCTTCTTGCCACCCTGACTTTTGCGCCTTTGGGGATGCTGCTGATCACCCGGTAAACTACCCCCGGCCCTTCTCGGACAGCGAGAGGGGTACTTTGGGTTGTGACATTTGCACAGTAGTCGGCAATTAAAACCGGCTCTGGACTGCCGTTTTGGCCGGCTACAGCGCCCGTCCCCAAACCCACTACAGCCAATGAAAGCCCTGCTGCTAGTGTTAAGGATTTTCTCAATTGATTCATCTTTCTTAATTCTTACTCGTTAAGGTTCTAAATTTAGCCAGCACCCGCGTTATCTTGGAGTGTGTATAATCTTACTCAAACAATTTTTAAATCTCTCTATTCTTTAACTTTTTTTCCCATTGTTCTTTTGTACAATACCAGGCAGAGGTAGGGACGCTTTCTCAATTTTGGATATTTTAGGATTATAAGCGAGTCGCTTTTTTAAATTTTGATAGTTTAGAAGCTTGGATTTTAAACTAATAGCAATTTCCTCAACTAAATTTTTTATTGTTGAAAATAATGCAAATTCACAGCAAAATCTGTTCGGATAGCATCCGCTTAGTCATTTTATTTGCCTCACTCCGGGCGGTAGCCGGCCTACCGCTTATTTGACGTTGCTCGTTAGCCGGCAGTCCCACCATCGCTCCCGGATGATTCTGATGTGAGCGATCCCCGACCGGCACCTGTTTTTTTCCGCTGTTCCTGAGGCACCGGCTCAGATTCTAAGGCAGGCGGCGACACTGCGCTCTCAGATAGATTGCGAGAAGTGTGCAAGCGGAAGCCCATTTGTTGTAGGTAATCCCACCCCCTTTGCATTGCTACAGGTCGGTCTATTTGAGTGGAAATCCACTCGGCCACTTTCCGGCTGTTCCATAACCCACCATCAGGGGCCGGCCCATGTAAAGCTTGCCACAATAGAGCTTGCTGATCCTCAGACAGCAACGGCTCGCCACCCGGATTTTCGTGACGGCGATCTCCGAGTCCTTCTGGCCCAAGTTGGTTGTAGCGGCGAACAATTTTGCGAATCCAATCCAAGCTATAACCCGTTACCTGCGCGACTTCTTGGGTCGTTTTTCCAGAAGCCAGCAGCCACACAATTTGATAATGACTGCGTTCAACCGGATCTTTAGCTTGGCGGTAACGCGTTTCAAGTTCAGTTGCGTTGAGGAGCGGTTGAATGGTTACACGTTTAGGCATATTTGCGAATCGCACCTTCAGTGATGTAATGAGTTTACAGAAATTAGCGGGAAATCTAAAATCTCAATACTTTATGCCGGTGGAGCGCAGACTGCAGGGCAACTCACCATTGCCATATAATCAGGGGCAAACTCGAAAATGTGGTCTGAGCCTGAAAATCCTATAACAGTTAATTAAAAGCTGATTTGCTGCTCAGCAAGCTTTGCGCTCAACAATATTACGGAGGGAAGGTTAACTGTGGACATTATCGAGATTCTTCAGCAAGACTATCAAAGATTTCCCCTTGACCAAACTTACAGTATTTATGATAAAAATGTTTATTTTAAAGATCCGCTCAATGAGTTTCGGGGTGTAGAACGCTACCGGCTGATGATCGGTTTTATCAAGACTTGGTTTATTGACACGCAAATGGATGTGCACGATATGCAGCGTGCCGGTGACACGATTGAAACCCGCTGGACACTGAGCTTTAACGCGCCGGTTCCCTGGAAACCCCGGATCGCCATTCCCGGTAAGAGTGAATTAAAACTCAACGCTGAAGAATTAATTGTTTCTCACATTGATTATTGGAACTGTTCGCGCCTTGATGTTGTAAAGCAGTTGTGGCCCGGAAAATCCGCTAAGGTTAATTAATGTAAAAACTTCTCAGGAGTAGTTATGACTGGGAGCTGGAAATTGAGGGGTTAATCAGTCAACAAATTGCCAGTGCAGATTGAAAATTGAGGATTGACGCCGCATCCACCGGCACTGAGGAACGCAAAATCGCTAAATGCCTAACAGGGATTGAAATCTCCCTTCAGCCAGACCTGTTGCCGACGAAAACCCGCTAAATTAAATAAATGTAAATAATTCTCAGGCGGGGTTAAACGATTCATGCGCGTAATATTGATGACCGGCAAAGGAGGCGTGGGCAAAACCTCCGTAGCAGCGGCTACAGGCTTGCGTTGTGCTGAACTCGGCTATAGAACCCTTGTGCTGAGTACAGATCCCGCTCACTCTTTGGCAGACAGTTTTGATCTGGAACTGGGCCACGAGCCGCAACTGGTGCGCCCCAACTTATGGGGGGCAGAACTCGATGCGCTGATGGAATTAGAAAGCAATTGGGGTGCGGTGAAGCGCTACATCACTCAAGTTCTGCAAGCGCGAGGACTGGATGGCGTCCAAGCTGAAGAGCTGGCCATTCTACCGGGTATGGATGAGATTTTTGGCCTAGTCCGGATGAAGCGTCATTATGACGAGGGTGAATTTGATGTGCTGATCATTGACTCAGCACCCACCGGCACAGCATTGAGATTGCTGAGTTTACCGGAAGTCAGTGGCTGGTATATGCGCCGGTTTTATCGCCCACTGCAACAAATGTCAGTTGTGCTGCGCCCTTTGGTTGAACCATTTTTTAAACCTCTTGCCGGTTTTTCCCTGCCTGACAGAGAGGTGATGGATGCGCCCTATGAGTTTTACGAACAAATTGAAGCATTAGAAAAAGTTCTCACAGATAATACTCAAACATCTGTGCGCTTAGTCACCAATCCAGAGAAAATGGTGATTAAAGAGTCGCTTCGTGCTCATGCCTATTTAAGTCTTTATAACGTCGGCACAGATCTAGTCGTGGCAAACCGGATTATTCCTGAATCTGTAACCGATCCTTTCTTTCAGCGCTGGAAAGAAAATCAGCAGCAATACCGGCACGAAATTCACGAGAATTTTCACCCACTGCCGGTTAAGGAAGTCCCCCTTTATTCCGAAGAAATGTGCGGCTTAGCTGCCTTAGATCGCCTGAAAGAAACGCTGTATGCGGATGAAGATCCGACTCAGGTTTACTACAAAGAAACCACCCTAAGAGTGGTACAAGAGAATAATCAGTACAGCTTAGAACTTTACTTGCCTGGAATTCCTAAAGATCAAGTTCAACTGAATAAGACGGGGGATGAATTAAATATCCGAATTGGCAACCACCGGCGCAATTTAGTGCTGCCGCAAGCATTGGCTGCTCTACAGCCTGCCGGTGCCAAAATGGAAGATGATTATCTCAAGATTCGCTTTACTGAGGTGGCAAAGGTTTAGCCGGCGAAGTGAAAGGATTTATGAGTTTTAAACTGGGCGCTTCTATTGCCGCATTTTACACAGGGAAACCGATTGGAGAAAAGTTTCTGGAAGGGGCACCTGTGTCTGCGGCATGGAGGCTAGTGGTGAGGAATGTATAATGTTCTCCAGCAAGAAGTTGTGAGACTTTAGCGCATTAATCATCCGCAACAGCCGCAGGTTGATCACCAGAGTGAAGTGGTAGAAGCTGAGCCGGCTGTACCTGGTTAATCGATGCCGGTGGAAGATTTATTTATTTAGCGGATTAGCTACGCCTTAGCTTCTTACACCAGCGCTTAACCTATCTGTGGTTATCTGTGATAAAAATATATCGCATTCAGGCAAATTGACTAACTTTTCATTTTGTCTCAACTGTAATATTCCAAGCATCTAAAGTAATTCCAACCGTTTGCTCAAGCAAAGTTAGTGCGTTTAAATAATCAATTCTAGCGTCTAATTCTGCATTTCTGGCTTGGGCTAAGTCATTTTGAAAACCGACAACATCAATAATATTGGATATTCCTAATTTAAGCTTTTCTTGTTCTATACTCAGTTGCTTTTCAGATAATTCTCTAGCGCGTTGGGCAAGTTCCACTTGTTTGAGCTTCAAGTTAACATCTCTGATTCTATCCGTTACTTCAATTTCTAAACTTTCTTTCACATCATTTAAACTGTTTTCAGCTTGAAGTCGGTTAACTCGACTTCGTTGATATCTTTGTTCGACTGTTAAATCGCCAAATTCTCGGCTGAAAGTCAAGCCGGCTCTCACGTCTGTTGTTTTATCGCTTCCTGTATTTGCGACATTGCCATAGGTTGCATTAAAATCTAAATTCCACTTTCGCTCATTTTCTGCTAGTAAAAGCGCAAATTTAGAGATATCTAGGGCAAGTGTTGAGCGTAAATAATTGGGATTGTTGGTCAAAGCAAGTTGGTTTAAATTTTTTACATCTGGCGGTGTTGTGGGTAACGAAGAAGGTGCGGCGGCTAAAATATTGGTAGTTCGCTCAATGTCGAGAATTTTAATCAGTTCCAACCTGACTCGCTCTCGCTCATTCTCAGCAGCTAATAAAGTGAGTTGCCGGCTGGCAACATTTGTCTCACTTGGAAAAATATCCACTGGCGCTTCTCTGCCGGCATTAATTAAAACCTGCAAAGTTTCCAATTGCTGTTGAGCAATTTCTAGAGAAATTCTTTCGATTTTAACGCGTTCCTGAGCTTGTAGTAAGTTTCTATAAGCTAAAATAGCATTGGTTATAATATCGCTCAGCGTAGATTTTAAAAATAAAATATTAGCTTGTTCGTTCAAACGAGCAATATCTATAGAAGCTCGGTTAACTTCAACGCCAAATCCCCTTAAAAGCGGTTGATTAAAATTGAGCTGGAGATTTTGTCCAAGTGCGCCGCCATCATTGAAATCATCATCAAAATCAAAGTTATTCGTTGTTAAAGCGCGTCCCGTGCCATTCCAGCCAAAACTCAAGTTTCCACCTGCAGGAAGGGTAACAGAAACATTTGCCCCCAGATCCACGCCGCCTGATTTGCTTGTGCCGGCACCTACTCTTTGGCGATCTAATGCGATTGAAATTCTGGGTGTAAAATTAGGAACAAACTTATCTTGTGCAACGGCTAAATCTTGTCTTTGTACAATTCTTTCGAGATAAGCGTTTTTAATTCCTCGATTATTCTGCAAAGCCAAAATTACAATATCAGAAACCGTTAAAAGAATCCCTGGCTCATCGGTAACGGATGGTTGTTGTGCCGGCTTTTGTTTCGTTTCTGTCTGTAAATCACCTCTTTTTTTACTTTCTAAATTATTGTTGGTCGGTGAATTTGAGCTAGATGCCGACAAGGAATGCTGTTGAAATTGGGTGGAAATTTTTGCAGGGGAATTGAGGGGTTGAGAACGATTCGCAGACGCTAAAGTATTAACCGACTTTTTCCATCCAAATTTTTTTATCCGACTCTGAGAATTGTTTACTGCTGTTTTTAATGCCAAATTTTGATAAGTTGAAGATTGAACTACCGACGCGGGCGGAGAAATTGGTTGCTGCTGTTGAACGTTAGGAAGTGGAGGATTATTTTGAGTTGAGATTTGAGAAGATATTAACCGCTGAGTGTTTTTAACTTGAACAGGGTTAATTTTTGCAGAGGGTGCCGGCTCAACTAATTTACCTTCAGCAGTTGCTTTGACAGTTAAAAAAGGTTTAACAGCAAAAGCTAAAATACAAACCCAGCCCACAGTAGCACCCACGAGTGTGAGAATGCGAAATATCCTGTCTCGGATGGAGAGAACTGAGGAAGGGCTTGGATCTAGCTCGTCGGAAGTAGGATGCGGGGGCTGATGCATAAGAATTAAAGCCGGCTCAGTAATTTTTTTGCAAAGGTGTTATTTTAAACCGCAGAGGGGTTAAGGTTTGGGGTGATTTAGTTTAGATTTTTTTGGTTATTTTTAAACTTTTATGGAATTTTCACTCAGAACGTAATGCTTTAACGGGATCGAGTCGGCTGGCACGGATAGCCGGCATAAATCCAGCACCCACCCCCACTAATAGGGCTGATCCTAATGCTAAAGCTGCGGTGCCGGTTTCAAACTCGTAAGGCAGTGTAAACGTCTCAGCCACCACAACCGTTAACCCGTGTACTGTTACAATTGCTACCATTCCCCCGACTAAACTTAAAATCGCTGCTTCTAGAATAAACTGCAACATAATATCGGTCTGAGTTGCCCCAATTGCTCGCCTCAGACCGATTTCTGGGGTACGTTCCATCACCGCTGCGATACTAATATTAGCAATTCCAACGCCCCCAACCAGCAGTGAAATTGCCCCCAGTGCTAGCAGTGCTTGTGAAACCAATTCCAGGGTTTTTTGCTGCTCTATAATTTTCTTAACACTGTTATAAATATAAAACTTCTGACCTGGAAAACGCTGTTCCAGAAGCTTCTTAACTTGTTCTCCCATATCTGCCAAGTCTTCCATCTTGTAAGGGCGCAGCCAAATTTCTCCAATATCGCGGCGACCCGTCAGGGCGCTGTGAACCGACATCGGCAGTAGCAATTGTCCCTCTGGCTCACCCAGACTCTCCTTGGTTGGCACCACCCCTACGACAATATAAGGCCGGCTATCAGCATAGATGCGTTGATTGATCGGATCTTCGCCTTGAAACAGGGTTTCTACCAAAAATTCATCAATTACCACTACAGGACGGTAGCTAGCAAAATCCCCAGGATTGAAAAATCGGCCCGCCACCAATTGCCGGCCAGTTGTGAGCAAGTAGTCTAGAGAAACCGCCTGCATGTCAGGCGTGGCTTCCTCTCCCTGAAACACCGTTTTTGGAGCACCTGTCGACTCTCCCGCACTGATCGCCTGCAAACCCACGATTCGCTGTCGCAAAAATTCCATATCTTCCAACTTCAGATCGAGCCGCTGCCCGGTGTCACGATCCCACAGGGCGAAAACCCTAAGGTGCGGCGCATCGCGTTCTGCGAGTTGCTGTTGGAGCACAGCTTTGCTAATATTGCCCACTTGAAGCGTGGCGCTGACAGCAGCCACTCCCATGAACACTCCCAGCGTTGTCAAGGCGGAACGCAAGGGGTTGCCGCGCAAAGAGTTGCAAGTGAGGGCGAGGAGATCGAAAGGGGCGAGGCTCATATCGATTTTAGAGTTAGGCAGTTATTTTTTGGTTCTCGGTTTTCCCTTGCCATTTTTAGCTTTCGGGGGTTCTATTTCGGGAGTCACCGGCATTCCAGCCTCCAAAGCAGCCTCTGGCGGGGGCACCACAACCTGGTCGCCCGGTCGCAGTCCAGATTTGACCTCCACCGTGACTAACCCTTCTAAACCCAGCTTAACAGGACGTTTCTGAGCTTTGCCTTGAGTGTCGCGCACCCAGACAAACGGTAATGGACCCTCCCGCTGAATGGCCTCTGTATCCAAAACCACAACGTTCTGCCGCGCATCCAGCACGATTTCCACATTCACCTGACTGCCTGGAATCAGCTTACCGCTCGGAGTGCTCAGCCGCACCGTTGCCGGCACAGTTGCTTGAGCGGCTTCGCTGCTTTGATCTTGGCTATTTTGGGTGCCGGCACCTGCCAGTGGTGACAAACTCACAATCTGGCCGGCGAAGGTTTCTCCTTCTGGGCCAATCACACTAATCCGGGCTTCTTGATTCGGCTTTACTCGCGCCGCATTCAGAGTGGAAAGCTGAAGTTTTACGAATTCTTGGGAGGGATCGCCCAGGGTGAGCAGCTTATCGCTGAGGTTAACGCCATCCCCTTCTTTAACGACGAGGTCGAGAATCACACCGCTAATCGGGGCAATCACAACATTTTCTTGAAGTTTCGCTTCAATTTCTTGGCGTTCTAATTGCGCTTGTTGTAGTGCGATAGTCGCGGTGGCAACGTCTGCTTCTGCCTGTCGCAATGCAGCGGTGGCGTCTCGTTCAGAGGCTTCCGCTTGTTGCAATGTAGTGCGATCTTCTTCGGCTTTGTCCTGAAATTCTTCTTCTATTGTTTGAATTTCTAACTGAAGGCGTTGTTGCTCAATAATATTGGTGTTCACTTGTGACTGTGCTTCGCGTAAAGAAGATTCAGCATTGCGAACTGTCTCTTCCTGCTCTCGAAGTTCCGTTTTGGCAATGAAACCTCGACGATCTAATTCTTCAAGTTCACGCAGCTCTCGCTGTGTAGATGCGAGGCTTTCTTTAGCATCAAGAACTTTTTGCCGGCTGCTTGCTAAGGTGAGTTGTTGTTTTTCGCTCTCCAACTGCTGCTGGTTGAGACGGATTTGTTTTGTATTGTCGCGCCGGCTGACAATATCCTGTAGTGCCTTTTGGGCAGCGTTGAGCTGTGCGGTGGCTTCGAGAACTTTCTGCCGGTTATTTGCTAGGGTGATTTCCTGTTCCCGAATTTTCGCCTGCTGGGTGCTGAGGCTTATCTGTCGTTCCGGGTTTCGCAACACGAGCAGTTGCTCCCCAGAATCAACGCGTTCGCCTTGTCGCACCAATACTTGAGCAACTGCACCTTCTAGGGGCGATTTGAGTGTCTGCTGACCCCCAAGTTCCACTGTGCCGCTCTCGTTGATTGTACTTTCAACGTTGTCTTGTTTAACGTCAATTAGACGCACCGAGACGGCATCGGCTGGCCGGTTAATAATTTGGCCATAGACTAACCAGCCGCCAGCGCTTGCCAGGGCTAAAACTGCTGACATCATGATCCATTTGATGCCGGCTGTGACTTGTTTTTTATCTTTTTGCCCCATTATGAACTCTTATAGGCGAGGCGATTCCTCTTAATTTAACTATTGGTGGTGAGCTAGAGCAAAGAAATTTATATTAAACTTCATGCAAAAGTCTTCAAATGCCAATCTATGCCGGCGCGTTACGCTGCACGAGCATCTGTGATTAAAAAAGATTTTTTCAAGAAATCCATTGTCAATGTTTTGAGAAAGTCGGGACTTGAAAGCTCACTGTTGTTTGACTTGTCCCGAACAAATTGACTCAATGAATGTTTTGATAGCTCAAGCTCTCAATTGCACCGGCATGACTAAATAAATCATTTTCATCCCTCCCAACGGCGTTAGAACCACCGGATTTGTCGCTAAATTAAGCTGAATCTGAATTTCAGAAGTGCTTAGCACTTTTAACCCATCCATCAAATATTTAACATTGAAGGCAATTTCTTTCGGTTCATCTGCCGAAATTTGCGCCGGCATTGACTCTCTTCCACTCCCCACATCCGCCGCTTCAACTGATAGAAAAATCTGCTGGTTCTCGCTATCAAGCGTACACTTGACAATATTATTCTTTTGATCTGCAAGCACCGCAATCCGCTCTAAAGCGCTCAACAGTTGCCGCCGGTCAACATTAACTTGGTTAGAAAAATTTTTGGGAATTAATTGCCGGTAAGCCGGATATTGTCCCTCTAATTTTCGGCTCGTCAGCCGCTGATCTCCTAACTCAAAAACAATTTGCCCTTGGTCAAAATGCAGGGCGATCGGTTCAGATCCTTGGCGCATTCCCACCATTCGTTCCAATTCCCGCAAAGCTCTCGCCGGAACCGTCATTTCAAATTCTCGGTTGTCGGTTTCTGGCTGATCTGAGTCCTCATCAACCTTACCCTGTTTGGGTGTTTGCACAACAGCCAGCCGGTGGCCATCAGTCGCTGCAAATTCTAAGTCATCTTGCCCAACTTTCAAGTGGACGCCGGTGAGTACCTGCTTGGTTTCATCCGCACTGGTGGCGAACAAAGAACCCCGCAGTCCTTCAATTAAAGCCTCACCAGGCAAATAGATTGCTTGACCATTTTCCACAACCGGCAACTCTGGAAATTCTTCTACTCCCATTCCCCGAACTTTGTAGCGTCCTGACGTTGAAGTGATGGTGGCAGTAATACCGGCATCTGAACCCTCACCGGCAGCTTCTTCAACCGCTAGCGTGATCTCTCCCTGGGGCAAACGCGACACAATATCATTGAGTAGTTTTGCCGGCAGCGTCATTTCCCCCCCCTCTTCCACAGAGGCAGCAAAACTGGTGCGAAGTCCGAGACTAAGGTCAAATCCTGTCAACTGCACCCGCTGCGTTTCCACATCCGCACTCAAGAGTACGTTAGCAAGCACTGGATGCGTCGGACGAGAAGGCACTGCACGACTTACGAGCGATAAATTGGTACTGAGGTCACTTTGGGCACAAACCAGCTTCATGGCGTTTAAATGTCTACTTTGGAGTGATTGAAGTACGGAACACGCCATACCCCTGAGCGATATTTTGGCAGAATTTGCCTGGAAGGAAATCGTAGCACTCTCTAGAGTTAACAATCTAGTTGGATGCCGGTGCGAATAAAACGACTGATCAGAAATGAATTTATAAAGAGTAGTCGTAAAGGCTGTGGAAATTGTGGAAAAACTTGAGAAACGCTTTGCCGGCAAATCTTTGATGCCGGTTCAGCCTGTGGAAAACCTGTGGGAAAAGTCCCCGGTTTTTCCACAGAGTATTTATACTTGTCCGGGTTTTTCACTGGATCAGGCCGCTTTTCCACAGATTATCCACAGAGTTTTCCACAACTTTAGGGAAGTTTTCCACAGGATGGGTCGACCTTCTTAATTCTTAACCGTATTATTTAATAAAAGTTAAAATCAAAAATTTTCTGCATCGGCAACAAAAAGCCGATCAAGAACTTCGCAGTTTTGCATCTGTGTACAGGCAATCTTCAAGGTTAGGAAAGAAAGATTACCTAGATGGCCGACTTGCAAAATTAATGCGATCACTCAGTTGGCGAAGCGTTTGGGCTAAACTGGGATCGCTCTCTTTTAGTTGGGCAACTTTTTCGCAGCTATACATCACGGTTGTATGATCTTTGCCGCCAAATTCTTCTCCAATTTTCGGCAAACTTAAGTCTGTATGCTGTCGCATTAAATACATTCCAATTTGACGAGCTTGACTAATTTCTCGCCGACGCGAGTTGCTTTTCAAGTCTTCGATTGAAACATCAAAGGCTTCGGCAATCGCCATAATCACTGCTGCCGGTGAAGCTTCTATTTTCTCTGTTTGAGGATTTAAAATCGGCGTAATATTTTCCACCGTCATCGGTAAACCAGAAATTGAGATATAGGCAACCGCCCGAATTAAAGCTCCCTCTAATTCTCGAATATTGGAGGTGTAGCTAGAGGCGATATATTCAATCACATCTCTAGGCAGACGCATATTTTCGTACTCTGCCTTTTTTTGCAAAATTGCCATCCGTGTTTCTAAATCGGGCGTTTGAATATCTGCAATCAAACCCATTGAAAAGCGAGAACAAAGTCGTTCTTGTAGGCGAGGAATTTGATTAGGAGGCCGGTCTGAGGCGATCACAACTTGCTTACCGGCTTCGTGCAAGGTATTAAATGTGTGGAAAAATTCTTCTTGGGTGTATTCTTTGCCTTCGAGAAATTGAATGTCGTCTACCAAGATGACATCTGCAGCGCGATAATGCTCGCGAAAGCTTTGCATACTATCTTTACGAATGGCTGCGATTAAATCATTGGTAAATTGTTCAGTGGAAACATAAAAGATTTTGGCATCGGGATCGATTTCCAAGCGATAGTGACCGATAGCCTGCATTAAATGGGTTTTTCCTAAGCCGACACCGCCACACAGAAACAGGGGATTAAATTCTCGTCCGGGAGATTCTGCCACGGCAAGAGAAGCGGCGTGAGCCATGCGATTGTTAGATCCAACCACGAAGCGCGAGAAAACATATTTCTGGTTTAAGTCGGTCGGTTTGGGCCGGGGGGTGGGTGTGGGTTCTGGGGTGCCGGTGGCAGATGGCCACAGAAATTGGGTTTCACCGGCACTCGTGGTTTGATCAGCTTGGGCCGTGGTAATGTAAATTTCGACGCTGTGGCCCAAAATGTCACGCACAACGTCAGCAATGGTTTTGATGTAATACTTCTGCAACCAATTACGCGCAAAAGGGTTGGGCGTGCGAATGATCAAACAGTTATTTTCCAGTTGTTCGGCACTGGCAGTCTTGATCCAAGTCTCGAAGGTAGGCCGGCTCAGTTGCAGTTGCAGGCGTTCTAAGACTTGATTCCAAAGACTTTCAAGGGGAATGGTCACCGCTTACCTCTACTGCTAACTGGGCATGGGGAATGGGGGATGGGGGATTGGGCATGGGGCATGGGGATCTTTTCATCACCTCTTTCACTGTGTCACTCTCCCACTCTCCCACTCAGGACTTAGGACTCAGGACTCAGGACTCTCCTAACCCTAGTCTCTCAAATCCCCCTAATCTATAATGAAGTCAAGCCAAGGACATTTTTATTTGGCAAAGAAGCTATTCTGATTGTGGGGGGAAACTCCGGTTAAATACTGTTAATTTAACGGCTTTCTATAAAAAATTGAAAGTGTCTTTGCCATCGCTGTCTGCAGTCTACCAAAACCCTGCGTGACCTGTCGTTAGCGCCCGAAATCCAAACTTCACAATCTAATGTCCAAAATCAATCTGATGGATACTTCAACCAGCAAGACTGAGGCATCAAGCAAATTTTCGTGGAAGCAGCCGGCAATTTACTTACTGCTGGTGCTGATGGGAGCCGGTGGCACGTTCTTGGGCACGCGTTTTATCAAAGCTAACCCGCAGTTATTTGCCGGCTCAACGGCGAAACAAACTCAACAGTTCAAGAGTTTAGCTCCTCTGCAAACAGAGACTGCTGCAGTTGAGTCCTTGCCACCGGCTGATGTGGATTCTAATTTTATTGTGGCGGCAGTTGAGAAAGTGGGTCCGGCTGTGGTGCGGATTGATGCCTCCCGAACCGTAAGCCGATCACGCTCAGATATGTTTGAAGATCCCATTTTTCGCCGATTTTTTGGCCGAAATCAACCGCAACCTCCTCAGCAGCGACGCGTTGAGCAGGGCGTTGGCTCTGGTTTTGCCCTCAGTGAGGATGGCCATATTATCACGAACGCTCATGTGATTGATGGTGCGGATACGGTGGAGGTGACACTCAAGGATGGGCGCACGTTCACCGGCAAGGTACTGGGGGAAGATCCGGTGACTGATGTGGCGGTGGTTAAGATTCAAGCCCTTAACTTGCCGGCGGTGACGATCGGAGATTCCGCGCTGCTACAGCCGGGGGAATGGGCCATCGCCATCGGCAATCCTTTGGGGTTAGACAATACGGTGACAGCCGGCATTATTAGCGCGACTGAACGATCTAGCAATCAAGTGGGCGTGCCTGATAAGCGGGTTGGCTTTATTCAAACCGATGCTGCGATTAATCCCGGAAATTCTGGCGGACCACTGCTGAATGCTGCCGGTGAGGTGATTGGCATGAACACGGCTATCATTAGTGGGGCGCAAGGGCTGGGTTTTGCGATTCCGATTAACTCGGTGCAAGAAATTGCCCAGCAGCTGATCAGCAAAGGCAAAGTTGAACATCCCTATCTTGGCATTGAGATGATTGCCTTGACGCCGGAAATTAGAAAAGAAATTAACGCTGAACCCAGTAGTGGCATTCGCGTAGAAACCGACCAAGGTGTTTTAATCAGTCGGATTGCTGAGGATGCACCGGCAGCTAAAGCGGGGTTGCGGGCCGGCGATGTGATCCAAAAGATTGACAATCAGCCCATTACTAAGGCAGAAACCGTGCAACAGTTGGTACGAGCCAGCAAGCTCGGTAGCCCCCTGCAAGTTGAAATTAACCGTAATGGGAAGACGTTGAAACTGGAGGTAAAACCCGGCCCAATGCCGGTGCAACCTGAGTAGCCGAGTTTTGCTCCGTTACTGTGTGGCGCGATGGCAGCCGCCAACCGCGCCACCCTATTATTTGTCACTTGGAGAATTCCAGAAATTGGGGAGTTTTAAATTTTGTATTTGCGCTTGCGACGACGCCGTACTGGAAGGCATAGTGGCCAACTTTAACCCACCGAGAATCAAAGTTACTAAAATCGCTACAATGTAAAGATTAAGCTTACCAGGACGTGATAATAACCGATTGGCGAGAGAAGACTTGTTCCCATTGAAAGTTTCCATCTGTTTAGCGCGGATCGTTACCTCCGTTTTGGTAACGTTGATCAGTTCAAGTTGCTTTAACTGCCTAAAAGCGTTGAGAACCTCACGTTCGCTATAGGGTCTTTCCTTAAACTCAGCACTCCATGCTTGAAAATCCTTGATGTTAAGGTTAGCCGTAGCTTTGGTGGGAACTTTCCGCAGAATCCATTGATAGAGAAGGTTAGCGCAGGGGGTCAGCTGTTCTTGTAACATTTGTGTATAGGTAATTTGGTATTGCCCGTCTTCCGTGGCATTTTTATAGTGCCCAAGAATCGAAAGCTATCAGCAGAATTTTGACGATTTTAACAAAACTTTACAATTAGCCTACCTCTTCAGGCAGATGCAGCTCTTCTTTATTTAATGTAGCGTAGAAAAATTTTTATGAGCGACTTACTGGAAATCTCTCAACTAGGCGATCCCATCCTGCGCCGGCAAGCTCAGCCAATCGAAAATGTTCACGATGAACACATTCAAAAACTGATTGATCGCTTAATTTTTACTGCCGGTAAAGCGAATGGCGTAGGAATTGCCGCGCCCCAAGTGGCAGAATCTTACCGCTTGTTTATTGTGGCATCGCGCCCAACGATAAGATATCCCAATGCGCCGGTGATGGAACCAACAGCAATACTGAATCCCCAGATTATTGCTCACTCCGCTGAAGTTGTGAAGGATTGGGAAGGATGTTTAAGTATTCCGGGGATTCGGGGATTGGTTCCGAGATATCAAGCGATTGAAGTTGAATACACCACTCGGGATGGCAAACTGTGCCGGCAAACATTAAGCGATTTTGTTGCCCGAATTTTTCAGCACGAATTCGATCATCTCAACGGCATCGTGTTTGTTGATCGGGTAGAGAGTACGCTAGAGATTGTCACAGAGCAAGAATACCAGAAACTGATTGTTTAGCCATCAGCCTGAACCCGTAAAAATACCGAGTTCAGGCCAGATCAATATGTGTAAGATTGCTGCAGACACCCTTGGGTGCGAGTGCGGTTCACTACATATTGGGTAGGGTTGCAGGAAGCATGGCTAACACAAATGACGACTCCGATATCGAGTTAGAGTTAGAGCAAATGCGGCGGGAACTCGCAAAACCTGAGCCAATTACAAGCAATCAGAATCCCGCGTCAATTGCAAGTAATCAGAATCATACGTTAGTTACAAATACTCAGAATGCTGAGCCAATTGCAAGCAATCAGAATATCGAACTCTACCCACAAAAACTCTACACTTCATCATATATTGCAATCGGCCTTTTAATTGTTGGGGTGGGTGCCGGCTTCTTCACCTTATATAAAGCACAGCAGTGGACGCTCGCTAAATCCCAAACCGTAATAGCGAAGGTGGAAACTGTTAAGAATAGTCCTGATATCAATTCGCTGACAAATGCAGAGCAATCTTTGACAGAAACAATTGCCATTTTAGAAAAGATGCCCAATGCGCCTGGATTTCCCTACAAACAAGCTCAAGCGGATCTAGTTAAGCTGAGAGGACTGCAAAGCATTGTTGGGGTAAATTTTTTAGCAGCAGAAAATCTAAAAAATGCTGAAAAACTAGCGATGGAAGCTGCTATTTTGGTGCAAAAGCCACCGCATCCGGTGAAAGTTTGGTATGAAGCGAAGCAGAAATGGCAAATGGCGCTTCTCCTCGTTAAAACGATTCCCGTAAGTACATCTGTGGCAGAAATCGCTCAGCAGAAGTTGCCGGCTTACCGTTCTAATTACGAGATAATCAGCAAAAGATTTGCAACTGCTCAGCAGGCAGCAGACTTTAATAACCGAGGGGTTCTTAAACTTGAAAAAGCGGAGTATCGGCGAGCTTTAGAATATTTTACGCAAGCAGTAAGTCTGAATTCCAGCATCGCTGAGTCTTACTTCGGGCGGGGAATTGCGTATTCGGCTTTGGGAAATAATCAGAAAGCCGTTCAAGAATACAACCAGGTTATTAAACTGAATGCTAACTATAGTCAAGCATATTTTAATCGCGCTTTGGCGCAATATGTCTTAGGAAATAAACAACAGACAGTATCTGATTTAAGTGAAACAATCCGCGTTGAGCCAAACCATGCTAGAGCTTACCTGGAACGAGGTTCGCTGCGTTATGAGCTAGGAATTCAGGAAAAAGGAATTGAAGACTTACAGAAAGCCTCAGAACTTTTTTCTCAGCAGGGAGATACCAAGAATCTGCAACAAGCTGAAAAATTAATTAGCCAGTGGCAAGGAACTGCTGAACCGGCTGCTGTTGCAGTAAGTGATGCAGAATTAGAGGATTCTGAGTTAGATGAATGCGAGGACGCGTGGCAAAGCCATTCCCCGGCACTCTCCTGTTATCTTCCATCAGTTGATATTACTAATCGGCGTGACCGGCAACCGTTAAATACTGGTTCTACTAATATTCTTCCTAAAACTCAAAGTGATGCCGGCAATACTGAAACCTCAATTCGTACGCCTTCTCGCAGCCGTGGCGGTAGCTTTAGCCGTAGCAGAAGAAGATAAGCTTAACTAAGTATTACTCACTTAGCATTCAGCACTCAATCTCACTCCTGAAATCCGTTGCCGGCAATCACTTCGCTGTACCATTTAGCACTCTGTTTGGGGATGCGTTTGCCTGTTTCATATTCCACTCGTACTAAGCCGAAACGTGGCTTGTATCCGTGTGCCCACTCAAAATTATCCATCAGAGTCCAAATGTAGTAGCCATGTAAATTAACACCTTCTTCAATCGCATCGTGGGCTGCCAGAAAGTGGGCGCGAAGAAAATTTATCCGGTTGGGATCGCTCACAAAACCGTTTGTGTCGGGTGTATCTTTGAGGGCGCAACCGTTCTCAGTAATGTAGATTTTGGGATTGCCGTAGTTTTCTTTGATATCAAGTAAAACGGCTTTAAAACCGGCAGGATTGATCCCCCAGCCCATTTCAGTTTTACCCCAACCTGATGCTGAGATGGGTTTGGAATCATATTTGAGCAATCCGCCCCAAGGGGTAAAAGAAATGGCATCTGTGAAGTAATAATTGACTCCCAAAAAGTCGATCGGCTGGCTAATGATTGCCATGTCGCCGTCTTGCACTTTTGGTGCGTGGGAACCGATCCACTCAAACAGCATTTCTGGGTAACGCCCTTTGAATAGTGGTTCCAAGAATAAGCTGATAGTGTTCTCATAAATTCGCCGGCAGGCTGCGATATCTGCTTCGTTATGGGTTGCCGGCTCAAAATGGGAGAAGTTCAACACAATGCCAAGTTCGCCCTGATAACCGCCTTGGCGAAACACCTGCAATGCTTTGCCGTGAGCTAGTAACAGGTGATGGGCAGTCTGGTAGGCTTGGGAAAAATCTGCAATTCCTGGGGCAAAATTGCCGAAGCCGTAGCCGAAAAAAGCCGCTACCCAAGGTTCGTTGTGAGTAGACCACAAGGTTACTCGATCTCCCAGCCGACTAAACATCAAGCCGGCATATTCGGCAAACCAATCGGTGATATCGCGGTTTGGCCAGCCGCCAGCATCTTGAATGGCTTGGGGCAAATCCCAGTGGTTGAGGGTGATGTTGGGGACGATGCCGGCTTCTAATAATTTATCGACCAACCGGTTGTAGAAGTCGATGCCTTTTTCGTTGATATTTCCGTATCCTTGCGGGATTACTCTCGACCAAGAGATTGAGAAGCGATAACTTTGCAACCCTAATTCTTTCATTAGGGCTACGTCTTCAGGCATTTGATGATAATGATTGCAAGTTATATCGCCGTTGCCACTGTTGAGAATGGTATGCTGCCGGTGGGTGAAGCGATCCCAAATACTTTCGCCTTTACCATCTTCATTCCAGGCACCTTCTATCTGATAGGCAGCGCTTGCTGCACCCCACAAGAATTTTTCTGGGAATTTTTTTAAGGCCATGTTTTGGGGTTTTTAAAGATAATTAACCGCAGATGATAGCGCAGCGTACCGCCGGCATACACAGATAAAGAGGAGTTGGCCGGCTTTTAGCGAGTAAATAAGTTGGGAAATAAATACCGGAATCCTATGAGGAATAAAAATAGGCCATAGAGTTTTTTCATGAGTTCGCTGCTAATGTATGGCTGATTAGCAAAAAGTGCGCCGAAGAGATTGCCAATTACTAAGCCAATGGCAATGATAATCGCGTGTTTAATATTCAGGTTGTTGTTGCGATGGTAGACAATTGCACCGAGAATTCCAATCGGTAATACCTGGGCGGCTAGAGATGTGCCGGTGGCTAATTTTTGATCGAGGCTTAATAGGAGTACCATTGCCGGCACCATAATTGCGCCGCCGCCGATGCCGAACATTCCGCCGGCGACACCGGCAACTAAACCAATTAGTAGCAATTGAATCAAAAGGTTAGACATTCTTCTATTTCAGGTTTTGAGTTTTTTGGCTTGTCAAACTTAGCATGATAACGGGGAATCACATCCGATCTAATACTCGAATTCCTAGCAAGTACAATCCCATTTTTAGCGTGTAAGCTGTCAAATCGCACAGCATTAAGCGAGAAGTTCGCTGCGGTTCTTCTGCTTGCAAGACAGAACACCGATCATAAAATTGATTGAATTTTTGGCTAAGTTCAAAAAGATATTGACACAGCCGGTTTGGCAGTAAATCAACTTCTACGATACTGATAACTTCGTCCAGTTGAAGTAAATGCTTCGCTAAGGCTAGTTCTGTTTCTTCTTGCAACAGAATTTTTCCACCGGCACCTAAATTGTCAAAATCAATATTACCCTTGCGGCTAATCCCTTGCACTCGGACATAAGCATAGAGCATATAAGGGGCAGTATTGCCCTGTAACGTCAGCATTTTGTCATAGCTAAAAATGTAGTTGCTGGTGCGATTTTGACTCAAATCGGCATACTTAACGGCACTTAATCCCACGATTTGGGCGACATTGGCAATAAATTCTTCAGTTTCCTCGCGTTCTTCTTCTTTGATTCGGGTTTCTAAATCTGCACGGGCGCGAATTACTGCTTCATCTAATAAATCCCGCAGCCGCACGGTTTCCCCAGAACGAGTTTTTAATTTTTTGCCATCTTCTCCTAATACTAATCCAAAGGGAACATGAACAATTTCAACATTATCTGGAATCCAATCGGCACGTCTAGCAACTTGAAAGAATTGAGCGAAGTGGTTAGATTGGCCGGCATCGGTAATATATATGAGCCGATCTGCCTCATCTTGTTGAATCCGGTAGCGCAGGGCTGCTAAATCGGTTGTGGCGTAGTTATAGCCGCCATCGGATTTTTTGACAATTAAGGGTAAAGGATTGCCTTCTGTGTTCTTAAATCCTTCTAAGAAAACACATTTTGCCCCGGCATCTTCCACCAGCAATCCTGACTTCTCTAAATCTTCCACGACTGCCGGCAGCAAGGGATTATAGAACGATTCGCCCCGTTCCGTTAAACAGATATCTAGCAAGTCATAAATTACTTGAAATTCACGCCGCGATTGCTCACATAAAAGCTGCCAAGCGTGGCGGGTATCTTCGGCACCGGCTTGCAGTTTCACCACTTCTTGTTTGGCGATTTCTTTAAAGGCTTCATCGCTATCAAACCGCTGTTTTGCTTTCTTATAAAAAGCAACTAGATCGCCTAAATCGAGAGCATTTGCCGTTGTCAGCGCCTCTGGAGAAACTTCCCGCAGGTACGCGATCAGCATTCCAAATTGAGTCCCCCAATCCCCGACATGATTCAGCCGCAGAACATCATGACCTTTAAATTCTAAAATTCGGGCGATGCAATCACCGATAATGGTGGAACGCAAATGCCCGACGTGCATTTCTTTGGCAATATTGGGACTAGAAAAATCCACCACCACGCGCAGGGGTGTTTTCGCCTTGGGAATTCCCAGCCGGCTATCTCCCTGAATTGCCATCAACTGGGTTTCCAGATAAGCCGGCTTGAGGGTGAGATTGATAAAACCAGGACCGGCAACTTCTGGCGGTTCGCAAAAGTCGGCGATTTGCAAATTTTGAACGAGTTTGTCTGCGATCTCACGCGGCTTTTGCCCCAATTTCTTTGCCAGGGACATCGCCGCATTCGATTGATAGTCGCCAAATTTCGGATTGCTGGCAGGGACAAGCATGGCGTCTGTGCCGGCCATTTCGTCCCCAAAGGCGGCGATGAAGGCTTGGTTGAAGCGGGTTTTGAGCTGTTCGAGGGTGGAGTTCATGATGCTAGATGCAACGCAGGCTTACGTCGTGTCTATCTAATGTAGCAAGCTGTCGATCTTCACATCAATCAATTTATGGTTTTGCGCGAATCCTACGGTTTTTTCTATAGCTGCAACTCATGCAAGTTCATCACACACGCTACGGTTGCGTTAATTGCCCGCGCTTCTGTGATTTTTCAATGCTCATCCGGCTGAAAAGCTTGCGATGCCGACATCTTGCCAGCTAGATCTCTAACAACCGATTTAGGATTGCTATAGAACCTCTCAGTTCAGTCCAATTTGATTAAGTGGGATTATTGGTAAATAATATTTTAATATATAGCGCAAATATCTTTACTTATAAAACTAAGTAAAATGAAACTCGAATTACGGGACTAGAGAGTTCCTAATCCGTCGAAGAAAAGTTTGAAGCCCAGATAAGTTTATGTTTTAACTGGCAACTTTTAAGAAACCGCGACGCACTCCATAAATCAGCCGATTGATGATCACTTGATGTTCATCGCTGATTTTATCTTCTAACAGTACAGCTTTTAGATGCTGGCGATCAGAGCTAGTCA
This sequence comes from Microcoleus sp. FACHB-672, assembly GCF_014695725.1. NCBI lineage: Bacteria > Bacillati > Cyanobacteriota > Cyanophyceae > Oscillatoriales > Microcoleaceae > Microcoleus > Microcoleus sp. FACHB-672. The sequence goes on from NZ_JACJOU010000022.1 coordinate 27,304, forward strand.
GGAACCCGGAAAGGAGAACTTGACCGAATAAATCTTCTAGCGTGCCTGGGGAGGGATCGAGTTGAGACAGATGAGAGCTAAAGCCGTAGGTGATACCCATTTGATAGACCTCCTGTAGTTAGTCCTGTAATTCGTCTATATTTAATAGTCTGCCGTGTTTGCCGGCAAAGGTCATCAGCAGAAGCGCTAGTCTTGTTTTTTTCGGGATTCCGCAACATCTCTAACAGTAAAATTACGGAAAATCTAAGGGAAATTACACACAAATTCTAGCGTTCTCAGCCTTAAAAGTTAGGGGTATATGAGAATTAGCTGATATCCGCCGACAAATGTGATTACGCGCGTTCCTCTTGATCTACCACAGTTATTATTTTTGACATACCTTCTAAGCCAAATCGGCTTCTCGATATTCAAGCCGGCGCTGATCCCCTTTTCTTACTCCTGTAGTGTCTCTACTCTTTATCTACCGAAAGTAAGAGGACAAAAGCAGGCTTTCTGCTATCCTATTTTTTCGGGTCATCATTCCCTATGTTTACACACTGGCAAGGCGCTGCGTTCCAAGTCAATTCACTTTGACAGTTCAGCCATCTAATTTCAGAGAATTTACATAGAGCCAATGTCTGTAATTGTTCTGAGGTTTTTGTAAAAACAATCACAATTTAGATGCTTTAAGGCTCTAGAGCCTAGCTTTGCCCTGGCCGACTTCATAAAATTCAACACCTCTATAAAGATTTCTCGATAAAATATTTCTATAACTAGAGGAATAGTCACAATTATTACGGACATATAATGCTAGGACTTTTGCCAAACTTTTTTTCTGGAAGTTTTATTCCACATGGCCACTGCTACCTATGGAAGCCAAGTTTGGTAGGGTTGCATATAGTCTCCGACTCATTGATAGCACTAGCTTATTATTCAATTCCAATAATGCTGGTCTATTTCGTTGCCAAAAGGCGAGACGTGCCATTTTACGGCATCTTTTTGTTGTTTGGAACATTTATCATCGCCTGCGGCAGCACACATATTTTGGAAATTTGGACCCTTTGGCATCCAAATTACTGGCTTTCGGGGTTCCTGAAAGCCTTTACTGCTGGGGTTTCTGTATATACAGCTTTAACACTGACACCGCTGATCCCTCAAGCGTTAGCGCTCCCCAGCCCAGCCCAACTGGAAGCAACTAACCACAGGCTAGAAAATGAAATTCTCGAGCGCAAGCGGGTGGAGGAAGCACTACGACAAGCCCACAAGGAATTCGAGAAACACGTTGCAGAATGGACTGCCGAATTACAAGCAGCTAACGCGCTACTGCAACAGGAGATGGTTGAACACAAGCAAGCAGACGAAGCGTTACGCAAAAATGAAGCGCAATTCCGAGCGGTTTTTGAGTGGACAGCGGTTGGTATCATATTCGGTGATTTGGACGGGCGAATTGTGGAAAGCAATTTAGCCTTGCAAGAACTCATGGGATATAGCAGCGAAGAACTTCGCGGGATGATTTTCAGCAAGCTTATCCATCCGGACGATGTCACAATCGATCTAGAACTTTTTCAAGAAATGCGAGCAGGAAAAAGGGATGGTCACCGGCGAGAAAAGCGCTATATCTGCAAGAATGGTTTGATTATCTGGGTTCATGTAACGGTTTCTCTAATCAGAGATCAAAGCGGGCAACCTCAATTTATTGTGGCAATAATCGATAACATTACTGAGCAGCGGCAGGCTGAAGAGGCACTGCGGGAAAGTGAAGCGCAGTATCGCCGCATTGTTGAAACCGCCACAGAGGGAATTTGGGTTTTGGATGCGGAGGGCAATACAAATTTTGCCAATCAGCAAGTCGCTCAAATGCTTGGCAGTACGCCGGAGGAGATGATAGGTCAGCCTTTATTTGCGTTTATGGATGAGGAAGGTAAAGCAATCTCGCTGGAGAATATGGAGCGCCGCCGGCAAGGAATTAAAGAACAGCATGATTTTAAGTTCTATCGTAAAGATGGCTCTCATCTGTGGGCAATTGTGTCTACGAATCCCATCTTTGATCGAGCGGGAAACTATGCCGGTGTTTTAAAAATGATTACTGACATCACCGAACGCAAGCAGGCAGAATCTGCGTTGCGGGAACGTGAAGCGCGGTTGAGGAAGCAAACCAATCAGCTTGAACAAGCTTTCTACAAACTGCAACAGACCCAAAGCCAATTGGTTCAGAGTGAAAAAATGTCTTCTCTAGGACAAATGGTGGCGGGTGTCGCTCACGAAATTAACAATCCTATTAATTTTATTCACGGTAATCTAATGTACGCCAGTGAGTACACCCTAAGCTTGTTGGAATTGCTGCATCTTTACCAGTTACACTATCCCGAGCCATTGCCACAAATTCAAGCCAAAACAGAAGCTGTGGATCTGGATTTCCTTATAGAAGACCTTCCAAAAATGCTTTCTTCGATGTCTGTAGGAACTGAGCGTATTCGCTCAATTGTCCTGTCATTGCGAAACTTCTCGCGACTGGATGAAGCAGAAATGAAGCCGGTGAACATTCATGAAGGTCTCGACAGTACGCTGCTAATTTTGCAACACCGACTTAAGGCTGGGGTTAAAAATTCTGAAATTCAGGTGATCAAAGAATATGGTGAATTGCCTTTAGTGGAGTGCCATGCCGGCCAGTTGAATCAAGTGTTTATGAATCTCCTTAGCAATGCAATTGATGCTTTAGAAAATGTGACTTCCCCACGAATCATTACGATTCATACTTCAGTGGGGTTTGGCGAGGAGGAACAGGAATCTTCAATCCATCATCACCAATCCCCAAATCTAGATCCCCAGTTTGTGATCATTCGCATTGCTGACACCGGCATCGGCATGAGTGAGGATGTGCGCCGACGTCTGTTCGATCCGTTCTTTACGACTAAACCTGTTGGCAAAGGCACAGGATTGGGATTGTCGATCAGCTATCAGATTATCATTGAGAAACACGCGGGTCAGTTGAAGTGTATTTCGTCCCCAGGCAAAGGCGCGGAGTTTGTCATAGAAATTCCCATTCACCAACATTCTAAAAAGCCGGTTTTATTTTCGGGAGTCTAATCGTGTCGGCTTAACGTTTGTGTTCTAGAAAGCGAATTAAAAGCGTTCTATCAGTTGCTTGAGTCTTCTCCATCTTTTCCCGGTTGCATGAACTGTTTTAAAATTTCTTTGGGTTCACGATCCCATGTGTCGATGTGTTCGTAGATCAGGGCATCTTTGTTGAGTTTGTAAGTCGAGTAACCGTTGAAAAATACGCGAGCTTTCCAGGGAACTCTCAACACGCCGCGGACTGTCCACTTTGCCAGAATGGTCTCCTCGGTTACCCAATCAACTTCATGAAGATCGAAGTAGATTTTTGTAAAAAATAGCCGGCTGTGAAATCGCAATGTCCAAAATATAATCCGATAGTTGAATTTCCATTTAAAAGTGTTAACTGGATCTTTAAATAAAATATCATTTGTATAGATATCGTAAGAAATATCTTTCTCAAAAAGCGTTGGTAAGTCTTTTTTGAGTGTTTCAATCACTTCTTCTACCTGTCGCTGATCTTTAAGCACTGCTTCTACTCCCACGATCTGACACAATGATTATTGTATCTACTTAACTCCCTGGTTCTGTGGGCGCACCCATTGTTACTCGTTTTGCTGCCCAGACACAAGCCGGAAACCGCTAAGCCGCGCCTCTTTGGGTTGTGCCGGCGCGGTTTACTGAATGCCTGAGTTCGTTTTTGCCGGCTTCACTTGGCGACGCCATTTAAAATTTCCAACAAAAAAATGTTTGCTTCAGACAGATAGACAAAGGAATTGCGATAACTCAGTGTTCGCTCAAACTATCGGCTATGCTATTTATTAAAATAAATTCAAGTAGGCTATTTTAAAATTTTCCGAGGAAGATGCTTAATTCTCTAACTTCTTTAAATTCTGAAAAAATGAATAAACAATTATATTTCCAAAAACTAGACGCGCTGCGAGGAATTGCATCGTTATATGTCCTGCTTCATAATCTTGTTTACGGGTTAGTTGGCCTTAACTTAATTTCGCCAAAATTTAAAATATTTTTTGCTGCCGGCCAAGAAGCGGTGATTTTATTTTTTTTATTAAGCGGATTTGTGATTTACATTTCATTTTATAAAAATCCACATATCAATTTCAAAGGATTTTTTATTAAAAGATTTAAAAGAATTTATTTTATATTGCTCATTTCTTTAATTATTTCTATTTTTATTTCAGCTTTTAATGGTAATTTAGCACAAAGATTTTCTGAGAGAGAATTAATCGGAAATTTATTATTTCTCCAAGATTTTGGCCGGGTAAAGCCAGGAAATTTGGTTGACCCTTTTTTGGGTAATCTTCCATTATGGTCTTTATCCTATGAATGGTGGTTTTACATGATGTTTTTTATAGCTTATACAGTTTTACCTAAAAACAAAAATAGAATTTATTTGGTTTTAACACTTTCGGCAATTTCTTACGTAATTTTTATGATTCACCCCAACCATTTATGTTTAATTTCTGCTTATTTTATTCTTTGGTGGTCGGGAGTGGAAGCGGCTACCATCTTCACAACTTATAAAAGATTCACGTACAATCATCTACAACCTATATTTATTTCGTTGATTTTAATGTCACTTTTGGCTACACTTCCATTGCAAGGGGCAGAAGAACTTAGATTCGGTTATTATCCATTTTTAGTATTACGTCATTTTCTTGCGGCTTTATTATTAATGTTTCTTGGCTGGATTTGGTATATAAACAAATTGTTTATGTTTGATAAATTGTTAGGAGTCTTTGCAAAAATCTCTCCTATTTCTTACGCACTTTATATTTTCCATTATCCAATTTTAGTGCAGTGGCACCTCCGACCGTACATCCCTAATTATTGGCTGGAATACAGTTTAAAATTTGTTGTGCTGATCGGGCTGGCATATTTAACAGAAATTAAACTACAGTCCAGAATTTATCGGTGGATTAAATAACTTGAGTTTTGAGAAACTAGCTTTTGCTATTGAAGCGATTTTGAACGAATGTAAGCAATCGTTGAAAGTTGGTTGAAAGGCGACTTTGAAAGCTTGGCGCGGGAGACAGATTCATGCCGGCAAGACGCTGCTGCACGGGAATAGAGTCTTCAGAGGCCGGCTTTGCATAGGGTCCTTCTCGCAATGCTTTGGCTAAAGCATCGTTATCCTCTCGCAAACCTTCGTAGAAAAACAAAATTTCCCCTCCAATGCCAACTGAGCGATTGTAATTGATAGCTTGGATAAGGTATTCAGGAGTAATGCGGTATGAACCCACCTTAATTAAAATGCCTGGGGAAACCTTCGATAACTGATCCGCTGTAAATTGCTCACGCACCAGCCGGTCAATAATATCTTTGTAGCTGTAAAAGTCGCGGCGATAAACTTGGGGGTGAATCAAATCCGTTAATTCTTGATCAAGCCAAGCTTTGGAATCTTGCAAATATTCATTTAAACACCATTTATAAATATTAGGAGCCATTGACACCAGAATATCTGGTTTAATGGCTTTCACCTCTTGATAAAGATGCGCTAAAAAGTTGGTGAGAATATCAGCACGCCATTGCACCCATTGGGGATCTTTTGGGTTTTGCGGCGGATTTTGATTAAATGTTTGGCAGTAGCGTTCAATTGTGCCCGGATCGTATCCCCCTTCACAGGGAAATGCCGGCAGTCGATCATCTCCGTGAATCCCGTTGATGTCGTAGTTTCTCACCACTTCCAGCACTAAACTGAGCATAAAATCTTGCACTTGCGGATCGAGGGCATTCATCCACTCAAAACCGTTTTTTTTCAACAGGTTGCCGGCATAGTCACGGGCTGCCCATTCGGGTTTTTTGGCTAGCAGATGACCCCCGCCTAAGTTGTAAGAACTGGCAAAACCGTATTCAAACCAAGGAATCACTGCTAGGTTATACCGGCTTGCCTCTTCAATGAGTTCGGCTAAAGGATCACGCCCTTGGTAAAGGGGATCGATTTCCACTCCAAAAGTTTCCCTCATCACTTGACTGGGATACAAGGTGTGCGCTTTATTCCAAACAACGGGAAAAACCATATTAAATCCCGTTTCTGCTAGAAATTTCATCGCTTCCGCAATGTTTTTCTTTGAGCGCAAAACTTTACTATCCGTATTGGTCAGCCAAACACCGCGTATTTCCATATCACTTGAGTTTCCAAAGAAGCATCCCCACATCAAATTTAGCATTTGCTTACAGCCGGCTTTGGGCTTTAATTGATGTGCCTTAAAATTGTTATATTCGGCTAGGTGAAACAGTCTGCCAACACCCCAATCCAGAATATTTTGCACCGCTGACAATTTAAATCGGCTTAAACAAGTAGCGCATAATGCTTTTTATTATAATGAAATATACTTTGGGTAAGCGTCACCATAACCTTTATGAAAGGTAACGTTTGAGAAAACTATTTAACGAACTGAGAGAAAGCCCATGCAAGAATTGTTAAGAAATATTTTTTCACAGCAATTCATTCTTGATGGGCGAGGTTGGGCTATCCTGCCTCAGTGGGGAACGTGCGACCTCTGGCAGCCGGCCTTAGTGTGGCTGCATATCCTGTCGGATTCCCTGATGGCGCTGGTTTATTACTCAATTCCAGTAATGCTGGTCTATTTCGTCCGTGGGCGTTCCGATCTGCGGTTTTCCTGGGTTTTTTGGCTGTTGGGAGCCTTTATCGTTAGCAGTGGGACAACTCATTTGACGGAAGTATGGGCGCTGTGGCACCCGCAGTCTTGGCTAGCCGGCAGCCTCAAAGCCTTGACTGCTGTTGTTGCTTTATGCACAGCCGGCGCAATGCTACCCCTGATTCCTCAAGCACTGGCTTTGCCATCCGATTTGGCAGCAAGCAAGCACAGACTCACATTAGAAATTTGCGATCGCGCTGTGGCAGAGGCACAACTGCGCCAAACGACGGCTGAGCTGCAAGCGATTTTTAAAGCAGTTCCCGATTTGTACTTCCGGCTTTATGCCGATGGCACCATTCTTGATTACAACGCCGGACACCCTGAAGATTTATATTTATCGCCAGAAATGTTTTTGGGGAAACGAATGCAAGATGTTTTGCCGGCAGGCGTGGGAACTCAGATGGCTTCTGCGATCTCGCAAGTATTCGCTTCGCCAGAAGACACCTCTCCCCTGCCGATACAAATTGAGTATTCTTTACCCATGCCGGCAGGAAAACAAACCTATGAAGCTCGGCTCATTCCTTTAATCGACAACCAAATTATTGTGATCGCCCGCAACATCACGATTACCAAGCGTTCCCAAGAACAGGTACGTTCCTCTCAACAAATGCTGCGGCTGGTGATTGACAATATTCCCGAACTTATTTTCTGGAAAGATAAAAATTCAGTTTATCTCGGTTGCAATCAGAACTTTGCACGGGCTGCCGGTGTGGCCACTCCAGACAAGATTGTCGGGCTAACAGACTTCGACTTGCCCTGGACAAAAGAGGAGGCCGGCTGGTTCCGCGAGTGTGACCGGCGCGTGATGGAAAGCGACACAGCGGAATATCACATCATCGAAACCCAACTGCAAGCCGATGGCAAACAGTCTTGGGCGGATACCAATAAAATTCCACTCCATGATGCCGGCGGCAGCGTGGTGGGCATTCTGGGCACCTATGAGGACGTGACAGAGCGCAAACAGGCAGAGGAGTTGTTGCTCAGAAGCGAAGCCCGGTTCCAAAGGCTAGCCGCAAGTGTGCCGGGAGTGATTTACCAATATCGCCTCAGTGCCGATGGTTACCAGTCAATCTTATATGTGAGTCCAGCCTGCCGCGAACTTTATGAATTAGAACCCGAAGAATTTCAACAAACATTTGCCTATCACCTGATCCATCCTGATGATCGTCCATCCCTAGACCGGGCGATGGCTGTCTCTGCTTCTACCTTAGAGCCTTGGCATTGGGAGGGCCGGCTGATCACACCGTCGAGCGAGCGCAAGTGGTTGCAAACGGCGGCGCGGCCAGAATTGCAGCCTAACGGAGATATTCTCTGGGATGCCTTAGTCATCGATATCACCGAGCGCAAGCGGGTAGAAGAACAAGTTTACTTTCAAGCACTGCTGCTCGATGCAGTGGAACAAGCGGCAATCGCTGCCGATTTAGATGGCAAAATTACTTATTGGAATCGATTTGCCGAGACGCTTCAGGGTTGGCAAAAAGAAGAAGCCCTCGGTCGAAATTTTATAGAACTCTTACCCGTTGAGGCTTCCCGAACTGAGGCGGCAGAACTGCTGTCTCGCTTGAGAGCCGGTACAAGTTGGAGCGGCGAATTTGCCTTGCAACGTAAGGACGGCACAACTTTCCCGGTGATGACCACAAACTCGCCCATCTACGATGTCAATGGCGTCCTGATCGGCACTGTGAGCATTTCTCAAGACATCACGAAGCGTAAACAGGCCGAAGAAGCGCTGCGGCACTCGGAAGTACGCTCTAGAACCCTCGCGCAACGAGAAAAACTGCTGAACCGGCTCGCCAGCCAAATCCGCAACTCTCTTGATTTAGATACGATTTTAGGAACCGCAGTTCACGAAATTCGCAATCTGCTGCAAATTGATCAGTGTCTATTTATTTGGTATCGCCCAAACAGTTCTGAACTTTTTATTTTGAATTCTGAGTTACACGGGTCCATTGAAAATTCAAAATTAAATATTCAAAATATCTCTCATTGGGAAGTAGTGAAGGAGGCAAAAAATCCTGATCTGCCCAGCTTTCTCGGTTGTTACTCGGCTAAAAAAACAGACATTCTGATTAACAGGCAACTGTTAAACCTGGAAATGTTGCGAGTGGATGATATGTCGGAGGCGAGTGAGCCTTGGGAGCGATATCTTCGCAAGCATTTGGGCTACACTGCTTTTTTAGCCTTACCCATTCAAACGCGCTCTGGTGACGTTGGTGTGGTTAGCTGCGGGCATTTTAGTGAGCGCCGGCCTTGGAGTGATAATGAAGTGGAACTGCTGCAAGCTGTGAGTGATCAGCTAGCGATTGCCATTAGCCAAGCCGAAAGCTACGCTCAAGCCCAGGAAGCGGCTAGAATTGCCCAAGCGCAAGCTCAACAGCTTGAGCAAGCGCTCAAAGCGCTGCAACAAACTCAAGCGCAGCTGATTCAAAGTGAGAAAATGTCTTCTCTAGGGCAGATGGTTGCCGGTGTTGCCCATGAGATCAACAATCCGGTTAGTTTTATTCAGGGTAATCTTAATTTTGCGGTTGAGTATATCCAAAAGCTGTTGCAAATCGTGCAGCTTTACCAGCAAGTATATCCGAAGCCCGCACCTGTAATTGAAGCAGTTGCGGTTGCTATTGATTTAGATTTTATTATTGAAGATTTGCCGAAAATGCTCTCTTCTATGAAAATAGGAGCCGAACGTATTCGTCAGATCGTGCTGTCTTTACGGAACTTCTCGCGTCTAGATGAATCCCAGAGCAAATCTGTTGATATCCACGAAGGTTTAGACAGCACTTTGTTGCTGCTACAACACCGGCTGAAAGCCCAGCCTAAACATCCTGAAATTAAGCTAATTAAAGAGTATGGTCCTTTGCCGCCGGTGGAGTGCTATGCTAGCCAGCTCAATCAGGTGTTTATGAATATTCTGGCGAATGCGATTGATGCCCTCTTTCCTACGCGGGGAAGTTCCCAAAACCTTGAGGAAAAATCTATCATTCAAGATCCGCAGATTCGCCTACGCACCGAAGTCTTAGAGGGAGATCGGATCGCGATCATTATTGCAGATAACGGGCCAGGAATACCAGAGGACGTGCGTCTGCGAATTTTCGATCCTTTCTTTACAACGAAAGCTGTTGGATCGGGTACGGGTTTAGGGTTATCAATTAGCTATCAAATTATTGTTGAAAGGCATGGGGGTCAGTTGAGATGTATTTCCTCACCCGGTGGAGGTGCAGAGTTTATTATTGAGATTCCTATCAGGCAACCGACTCCAATCGTAACTGTGCGCCGATAAGTCGTTATCTTGGTCAAAATCTGTGTCAAAGCTGAATTTGCACAGATTATCTTCCTCCTGAAAGATTGACTGCATAAGCGAGTGCTGCTTGCTGTTCAATATTTAAATCCTCAAAGCCAAAGCAAACAAGCATGAGAGGCGGTAAGGCTGAGTTTGTATATAAAAAGATTTGATCCGATGCATCTATGAGAACGATTTTATCTTCCTCGATTTTCACTTTATAAAGTGATTGTTTGGCCGGGGTTTCTATTTCAAAACCGTAGTCGCGAAGTTTAATTCTATAAATTTCTTTGCCGGCTTCATTTTTAAGCTGATAATTCCCATCTTCCTGCCGGCTTAAAATATAAAGCTCTTTTGTTTGCTCGGCGTTCTCAATTGTCCAGGCGCTACCTTTGATCGCCGCATAACCTAATACTTTGCCGGCAGCGCTGTTAATTCTGAACTGTTTGCTGTTAGTTCCAATCGTGAACTGAGCAATTTCTTTTTCAGTCGCATCTAGGAATTTTGCCCCACCCACGACTGGCTTAATTGAAAAGGTATTCGTTCCCTCCTTTAGTTTAAATTGCATGGTATCATCGGCATCTTTATCAGGTTGTAACGAATTATTTTCAGCAGGTTGGCTGTTTTGATTGCTAGAAACCTCGCCACAGCTTACAAGAATTGGTGTTATAGAAACTAAAAGGCAATAAAAAATTACGATTTTCAGTATTTTTTTCATATTAATTAAACTTACTTTTGAAAAACAAAGTTGAGAATTTTAGCATAAATAAACTCGCTTGGCTGCTCAAACTAATGGCTATAAAACAAGGAGCCTCACTCATGCAATTTTCTGGGGATTTAATTTGGTTTTGTTTCTGTTGCTACTTAGAAAATTAATTAAGTTATCATGCTTTAGAAGGAGTAGTTTTTTAAGAAATTTATCCCTTAGATAGAATCTATTTTTAACGTGAGCATATTATATCATGCTTTAGATAGAGAACTTTTGCCAAAATCTTTATCCTTTAGATCGAAGATTTTCCTAGCTTCATTGATTAGGATAATAGTTGAGAAACTTAAATAGTAGTTGGAGTGTTTTCATGGCTGATACACAGCAAGTAAAAGAGTTACCGGCAGAACTCAAAGATCAAATGCTCGAAGGCTCTCAACAGATATATCTGGCTGCCTTGAATAGTGCTATGTCAAACGGGATGGATGAAGATTCTGCCCGCCGCGTTGCAATGAATACCGTAGAACATGACTATCAAAAAGGTGACGATGGCAAGTGGCACCGCCGGCCTCAACAAAGCAACCAGACCCGCAAATCGGTTCAGTCTGGTGGCAACTAGATGCCTTTAAAAAAAGGGTTTAAATCGATTGTTACCCTTGTGAAAATTACAAGGTGCAATAATTTTTCCCGACTTAAGTAAAAATTTCAGCCACGTATCAAATCTAAAAACCTCCTGATGGATTGGAATGCAGTGACAGCTAACAAACCAGGAGGTTTTTTGCGTTAACTTGAGGGTGATACGTCTACCTCCGTTGACAAGAAAGGCATTAGGGAGTTGCTTATTAACTCGTTTAGGGAAAAGGATTCAGATAGGAAAATCTTTGCCAACTCCAAGCAATGATTCCCTGAATGTCTTGCCCCGACAGTCTTTACATTTTGTTGTTTAACTCAAATTGCTGGAAAATCTTTAGCCCTACTGATCCGCAGGATTGAGACGAATCATTTCCCAAGTTGTATAAGTGCCAATGGGACTCCAAATTACATAGGGAAGGAGTAAAGCAGCAGCCCATCCCGAAATCGGCCATACGGTTAGTAGTAACAGTAAACCTAAAAGGGTGCCGGTAGCTCCGATAATGGTGCCGGCTTTGAGACTTCGCAGCCTTAACATTCCGGGATTGTAGGAAACAATCGCAATTTCTACTAACAGGTAAAAAGCCATCAACAACCAAGTTTTCTGGCTTCCTGGATCTTTTTCCCAAATAATATAAGCTGACCAAGCCCCACAAATAAAGACGATACTCCAAATAACCGGAATCAGCGCCTCAAAAGTCAGCCATCTTGGGCGCTGTAGATGCTTGAACCACTTGACATCCTTTGGCGTAATCAAGTTACTACCTAGGGCAACTAAGAAAGTAACGCCGCCAATCACCATCCAAGATCTAATAATCATTATTCCCCCACTTTTGTGCCGTGCCCAACCCCATAAAGCAATCGCCTCGTGTAAATTTTTCCAAGACAGGTTAGAGAGTCCTCATCCAACTCTGCTGATCCCCTAATGCCGGCCAATTTTCCAAAAATCTACAGATGGTGTTATTTTGTCAGGTGGGGAGGGGAAGGGGCAATCAGCCCGGAGTCTGAATTTTGAAAAAACTGCCCTATAGGGCTGCTATCGGATTTGTAAACCTCGTGAGGTGAGAAGGCCGGTTTTATAGAAAAACCAGGGTTTTTCCTGTTCACAAACAATTTAGGGTTGCTATATACTGGTTTGTAACAGCAATCTCATTCGTTGCAATCAAGTTTTTCGCCATGCCTCTCTACGATTATTTCTGTCCTAGCAATAACCAGAAGGTCGAAGTTATGCACAGTATGAACCAGGAAGTTAAAACCTGGGGTGACGTGTGCAAGTTGGCTAAATGTGAAACCGGCAATACTCCGGAAGATGCTCCTGTGCGCCGGCTGCTTAGCGCGCCAAGGCTGAGTGTCCCAACATCCGACAGTGATTACAAAAGTGTCGGGATGTCTAAGCTGGTGAAACGCGATCAAGGGGTTTATGAAAATGTGACGGCGAAGGATGGAGAAGACCGAATTGTGTATCGCTAGAATTTGAGTTTTAATCTGAATTTAAAAATTAAACCTTACCGGCACAGTTAGCTAAAAAAGCCTTTTTAGGCGGAATCAGTGCCGTATTTTTTTAACGGTAAATGCGGAAAAGCTTCTGGTTGGGGCAAAGTGCCGGCAATTCACTCCAACCAGAAAATGACCGGCTAGCAAAGTATTGTGGATTATCCGCGCCACCGGCGAGCAAAATAAATCAGTGTCGCTTGAGGTATTTGTCCTTGCAGCCAATTAAGTGCCTGATTTTGATTAGGCTTGGCTTGATAAAACCTGCACACATCAACCAAACGAATGGGCGCTGTGGAGGTGGAATTGCGCCACCGGCGGGCAAACTCTTGTAAGGTGGCGGCGGGAATTTGCCCTTGCAGCCAATCAAGCGCCTGATTTTGGTTGAGCCGGCGCTGATAGTATAAGCAAACATCAACCAGACGGATGAGTGTTGATTGAGACGAGGTAGTAGGAGTGCGCCACTTTTGGGCAAATTCCTGCAAGGTGGCTAAAGAGATTCGCCCCTGCAACCACTGTAGTGCTTGATTTTGATTGGTCAAACCTTGATAAAACTTGAACACGTCAAGCAGGCGAATGGGTACGTGGAATTTTGAGTTTCGCCATTTTTTAGAAAACTCGCTGAGGATGGCTTGAGGAATTTGTCTTTGTAGCCACTCAACGGCTTGATTTTGGTTGGGTAAGGCTTGATAGTATTTACCGGCATCCACCAAACTAATAATATATTGAGACGGGGTAGGAGGTGCCGGTGTTGGAGTGGGTATGGGTGTCGGTTTGGGTGCCGGTGCCGGGGTTGGTATCGGAGTGGGTGCCGGTGCCGGCTTGGGCATCACACTATTATCCATCAGTGCCGTCCACGTTTGAACCCCTACGATGCCATCAGCCTCAAGTCCCATCGCCCTTTGAAACGCAACGACCGCATTTTTGGTACTGGCACTAAAATAACCGTTAACGGTTCCAGGATTAAAGCCTTTTTTTTGCAAACATTGCTGGAAAAGCTTGACGATTGAGCTGGTTTGCCCTTCCCGTGAGCTTTGAAAACGATTGATGTCCACACCGCCAGAGACTCCATTCACCCGCCCAGAGTCGGTATATTGCCACATTGTCCAGGTATCCCAACCGCCAGTGATCCAAGGCGCAGAGTCGCTGGTGTAATGCGCGATCCACAGGGGATAGTCTGAGAAACGCTGCATATCGCCGATTCGTTGCCAGAATCCGGGATAGGTGTAGATAATCGGTCTGCGTCCGGTTGCTTTCTCGACTATCGATAACCATGTTGCCATGCGTGTGGCGATTGCGCTGGCACTCATACTGCCGGTGGATTCGATATCTAAGACTGCCGGCAAGTCTCCAGGCAGCATTTTGACGATTTTGAGGAAATGCTGCGCTTGCGCTTGAGCATCGCTTTGGGGGCGAAAGAAGTGGTACGCACCCCGCAGCAAACCAGCTGCCTTAGCGCCGGCCCAATTGGTTGCGAAGCTACTGGCGACAAAAGTTGTGCCTTCAGTGGCTTTGATAAAGGCAAACGAAATGCCATCATTGGCAACTGCCCGCCAATTGACGTTTTCCTGAAAATCTGAAACATCTATGCCGTATGCACTCATGTCTGCTCAATTTGTAAAGGATGGGTTCGATTCAAGTTTCTAACAGGTTACTGAGCTTTGGCTTTTTTTTCAGTGCGTTGAGAAATGAGAATTTGTACTTATTGCGGGAAGATAATTGTAAAAATTCTGCTAAAAATAAAAGGTTGAGAGGCAGAACTTGACAGTGATCGAGCAAACCTGTAGTAGGTAACTCTTCACTAGAATTAATGATTGTTCAGCAACGGGGAAATCGCTCATGGATGTTATTCCAGCAATCGATTTGTTAGAAGGCCGGTGTGTACGGCTGTATCAGGGAGATTATTCACAATCGCAAACGTTTAATGAAGACCCTGTTGCCGTGGCTAAACAGTGGGTAGATCAAGGTGCGACGCGGTTGCATTTGGTGGATCTTGATGGGGCAAAGACGGGCGCGTTGGTGAACCGGCAGGCGATTGCAGAGATTGTGCGGACGGTTTCGGTGCCGGTGCAGCTTGGAGGCGGCTTGCGAGATTACGCTGCCGTTGCCGATCTATTGTCTTTGGGTGTGGATCGAGCGATTTTAGGGACGGTGGCGGTAGAAAAACCGCAGTTGGTGTGGCAGTTGTGCGAAGAGTTCCCAGGTCAAATCATTGTTGGGATTGACGCCCGTGATGGTAAAGTGGCCACGCGAGGCTGGCTGGAAACGTCTGAGGTGCTGGCAACAGATTTAGCTCAGCAAATGGCCCAACACGGGGCGGCGGCAATTATCTATACAGATATTTACCGGGATGGGACGATGCAAGGGCCAAATATGCCGGCTTTGCGAGAAATTGCCGATGCAGTTGACATTCCCATTATTGCCTCTGGTGGGGTGAGTTCGATTACTGATTTGTTGAGTTTGCTGGCGCTCGAATCTGTGGGAGTCACCGGCGTCATTATCGGACGTGCCCTGTACACGGGTGATATTTCGCTGAAAGAGGCATTGCAAGCGATCGGCCCGGAACGGCTACAGGATATTCCCCCGGATTTTGGTTCCTCAGCGTTTGCTTAAAAGCCGGTGATTGTTCTGAATGTGGGGCATTGAGATGCGCTAAAGTGCAACCACCGTTTGAGAAGACTGCACAACTGGAATTGTAATCATGAACTCGGCACCCTCTCCGGGTGCTGAATTGCAGGTTAACTGACCTCCGTGCTTTTCCACGACAATTTGATAGCTAATTGATAATCCTAACCCTGTGCCGGCACCGACGGGTTTTGTGGTGAAGAAAGGGTCAAATAAACGCCGGCGAATTGCTTCGGTCATTCCTGGCCCATTGTCTGTAATTCGGATCACAACACAGTTGTTTTCGACTGATTCTGTCTGAATCCGAATTGTTCTTTTTTCACTGCATTCTTGGGATGAAAAACTTTCGATCACACCTGGCTCATCAAGTATGTCAATAGCATTGGTGATGATATTCATAAATACTTGATTTAACTGGCCGGCGTAACACTCTATTAGGGGCAGCTTGCCATATTCTTTAATTACTTGAATCGCGCCATGTCCGCCTTTGTCTTTGAGCCGATGTTGTAAAATCAGCAGGGTATTATTAATCCCGTCGTGAATATCAACCGGCTTCATTTCGGCTTCATCCAAACGCGAGAAGTTGCGGAGCGAGTAAACAATTTCTCGGATACGATCAGCTCCCATTTTCATAGAAGATAGCAGTTTGGGTAAGTCTTCCCTTAAAAATTCTAGTTCAGTCGCCTCTATTTCCTCTGCAACTCTAGGTGTGGGATTGGGATATTCTTCCTGGTAAACTTCAATCAGTTGCAGCAAGTTTTGGGCGTACTCGTTGGCGTGAACCAAATTGCCATAGATAAAGTTAACCGGGTTGTTAATTTCGTGAGCTACGCCAGCAACTAACTGACCGAGTGAAGACATTTTTTCGGTTTGAATCAGTTGAGTTTGAGTGGTTTGGAGTTCTTGCAAGGTCAGTTTTAATTGTTTCGCCTGTTCTTTAAGGCGCACATTTTTTTTCTGTAATTCCACCGTGCGTTCTTCAACTCTCAACTCCAGCGTTCGGCTGTAATCTTCTAATTGCTCATTCGCTGCTTTGAGGCTGTCAGTAGCATCAGACAAATTTCCATAAAGACGAGCATTTTCCAGCGAAATCGCGACTTGGGAAGATAGAAGTTTTAGAAGTTCTAGCCTGTCTGGAGTAAATGCGCCGGCGATCAAATTATTTTCTAAGTAAAGAATGCCGGTGAGTTTGCCTTGATTAATGATAGGCGCACATAAGATTGACTTGGGTTGCTTCTTTGCGATATACGAATCTGTTGTAAAGAGTCCCTCACAAGCGGCATCATTTAAAACGACGCTTTCTTTCGTTCGCTCTACATAATTTATGACAGACAAAGGTAAATTACGACTAGTTGTAACTGGAGTATTAACACCCAATACTGTCTCATCTTGCTCAACTGTGGCGCTGGCTTCTATCACTAGCGTCCCACTTTTTTCTAAGATAAGATAGCTCACTTGAGCGCCGGCATTTTCCATGACAATTTGCATTAATTTCTCTATCAAATGGCTTAAAAGGATTTCGCCGGAAATGGCTTGAGTTGCTTTGATGACGGTGGCTAAATCCATCGCTGCTGAACTCCCGCCAGTGGTCGAGACGGTTGTTTTGTGTAAGGACGTTAAATTTTGCGCCGGCTCATCTGCAATCTCTCGCTTCTGCCTTAAAGAAAGTAACTGCGGATATCTTTCTTCTAAGTCTTTGATCTTGGCTTTTGCTCCCCAGTTAATATAACCATAATGTGCTTTTGTCAAATACATCTGAGCAATTTCTTCTCTTCCTTTTGTTAGATAAAATTCTGCGGCTAGTTCATAAGCGAGTGCTTCTTCCTGGATGTAACCTTGTTCTCTTGCTCCTGCGCTCGCTCGATCATAATACTCTGCCGCTTCCCAATGTTCCCCCAAAACTCGCGCCTTCTCTGCCTCCACTAGCTCGTATTTATGCTGAAAGTTTGACGGGCAATGATCCGCCCATTTCTTCATTTTTTCTTGGTTCGACTCCACCAGAGTCATATATTGCTGTTGTTTGTCGGTTTTGGCATGAGCATACTCAGCCAGGAGAGCCAAAGAATAGTAAAACTTATGGGTGGCAATATACACCAACCCTATAGCCGATTTGGCATTTTCTTCTGCAAGCGAAGCGGTAACAATAGCTTCAGCAGACTCTTTTGCTAAATATAGGAGAATTGTTTTGGCTGTATAAGTGTTGAAAAGTGAAAAATGATCGTTACTGGCGTACAATTTTGGCAAGATGGCTTGTTCATCAAAACTTTCACCAATCAAACGATACTTATCTACCGCTAATCCTAATAAATTTAAAGTCAGTTGTCTCCAAATACTGGCATAGTAAAAAGAATGCGTGTTTTTTAGCTTAGGCAATAAATCTATGAAAGGCACTTGCTTCTGAGCTATAGACTCTAGTTTTTCCTCAATTGTAAAGATGTAAGCACAATAATTAGAAGCACAAAAGCTAGCATAGACTAAATCTCCAACTTCAAGCCCACTTTGAAGCCCTTCCATTAATGGAATCATTGTTTCCCTGATATGCCTTTTCCAGGGTCTGATAAACACGTTAAACATATTAATTACTGTGCATTTCAGTTCTCTGGCATCGAATTTATCCAACAGCTTCAGAGCCAGCAACCCAGCATGATATCCAGACTCTATATCTCCCAGCGCACCACACAGCACAAGGCCATACCAACTATATGTAAAAGCGGCTAGAGGTGAATGACCGTGTTCAATACAAAGATTGACCTGTGTGAAGATAATTAGGGGAAAAATATCGGGCTTGGCTTGATAAGCAGGAGCAGTGAGAGCCATAAGCAGCCGCATTGCCGCCAGTTTATAGGCATCAGTCATTTCTGGAATGTCTTCCAAGTCCTCAAGTCGAGGTAACGTCACCTTCTCGCTCCCGTTGCCAAGCACGTTGGATAGCGAAACGCCAATCATTTCCAGAGCTTGCAGCCCGGTATCGACGGCTTTTGCCATCTGAAGTTGAGCTGTATACATCTGGATTTTTAGCTCGTACACCTTCATCCGCTCAAGCAGGGTGTTAGCTTGTTTTAAGACGACCTCAGCCAGTGTTTCTGCCGGCTCAAAGTTAGTGTTTAAATACTGCACTTCCACGGCTTCGACATAGAGTGCAAGTGTTAAGTCATACTGACTTTGCCAGGAGTCAATTGCCAGCAGTCCTATTGCTACATTTAAATATCTGAGTGCAGCTTCATAAGCGGTTGCCGCCTTGGCACGCCGGCCTGAGGTAAGATTGAGTGCGGCGAGTTCATCTTTTTGCTTTTGCTCAGTAATTAAATTAACACCTATATTCAAATGGTTAACAATATCAAAAAGATTTTCAGCCAGGGTTTCGCGCCCCATATTTTGCAGCAACAACTGACCGACTTTCAGGTGTACTTCTTTTTTATGGTCAGCAGGAATTAAAGCATAAGCCGCTTGCTGAACTCGGTCGTGTAAAAACTTATAGTCAACCTGTATCTCTCTGACTGCGTTATTGAGATCATCTGGATCAAACGCAAGGGGAATTTTATAGTCGGAATTCAAAGGTAAAATTAAACCGCGCTGAAGTGCCGGCCACAGTTCCCCAGCGGTAGCGATGGCCGGCTTTTCATTTACAATCGCCAGAATCTCTAAATTAAACTGATTTCCAATACAAGCAGCCAGCTTTAAGACGTTCTGCGTTGCATCTGGCAGTTTTTGAATTTGGCTGATCATTAATTCAACGACATTTTCGGTGATTCCTACGGCTTGAATTTGCTCAATTTCCCAATGCCAAGAATCGGCAACAATATCGTAAGCTAACAGATTTTCTGAATGCAGAGACTTAAGTAACTGAGTCAAGAAAAAAGGATTTCCCCCTGTTTTTTCTAGCACCAGGTCAGCTAAAGATTTTGCTTTTTCGGTGGAGCAACTCGTTGTCTCTGCGATTAAATGAGTCACATGATCTAACTTTAAGGAACCCAGGGTAATCGTATTGACAATAGCTCCGGCTTTTTGAATTTCCTCTAAAGTTATCATGAAAGGATGGGTTGCGCTGACTTCATTATCTCGATACGCACCAATGAGTAATAAATATTGGCTTTCTGGCTCTGTGATCAGTAGTTCAATTAACTTTAGGGAGGCCAAATCCGCCCACTGCAAGTCATCCAGAAATAAAACCAGTGGGTGTTCTTTTTTTGTGAAAACATGAATGAATTGTTGAAAGACTCGATTAAACCGATTTTGAGCTTCAGCAGCACCTAATTGCGGCACCGGCTGTTGTTTTCCAACAATCAGTTCAACTTCGGGAATTACATCGATAATCACCTGACCGTTGGGGCCAAAAGCCTCTAAAAGTTTTTGTTTCCAAGCTTCTATTTGTTCGCTGCTTTCTGTTAGCAGTTGCCGCATTAATGACTGGAAGGCTTGAATGAGTGAAGCATAAGGGATATTTCGCTTGTACTGATCAAACTTGCCGGCAATAAAATATCCCCGTGCCGCAACAATGGGTTTATGTATTTCATTGACTAAAGCCGACTTGCCAATCCCTGAATAGCCGGCAACTAGCATCATTTCACTTTTGCCTTGTGCGGGCGAATCTGGAGAAAAAGTTACTTGTTCTTCAATAAATTTTTCTACTACATTCGCCCCGACTCGGTTATCCTGCGGACAGGCTACGCGCACAAAAGCATTCATCAGTATGGCAACTTCGGCATCACGTCCATAAAGTTTTTGGGGAATGAGAAATTGACCGGATTTATCTCGCTCACCGACTATGAAGTTTCCTATGGTGCCGGTAGTTTCTAACTGAATAAAACAGGCTTCTAAATCCGCTTTTAATCCTAAAGCAGTTTGATAGCGATCTTCAGCGGTTTTGGCGAGTAATTTCATCACGATGTCAGAAACTGCTTTGGGAATTTCTGAATTGAGCTGATGAGGGGACACCGGCATTTTAGCAATATGGCAGTGGACTAATTCCAGAGGATCGGTTGATTGAAAGGGTAGCCTGCCGGCAAGAATTTCATAAAAAGTAACCCCTAGAGAATAAAAGTCGGTGCGGTAGTCAATCGACCGATTCATTCTGCCGGTTTGCTCTGGAGACATATAGGCAAGTGTCCCTTCCAAAAAACTGGGATTGCTCAGTTGAGGACTTTCTGCCGAAAGGCGGGTGGCAATACTAAAATCGATAATTTTTACTTGGCCAAGCTGCTTGTTTATAATAATATTATGAGGTTTAATATCTTTATGAATAATATGATTTTTATGTAATTTTTCTAATATTAATGCTAACTGAATTGCAATTTTTAAAAAATCTCTTAATTGAATTTTTTGACTGGCTAGCAAATTTTTGAGTGATGCCCCGCTAAAATCTTCTAAAATGAGTGCCAAACCGTTTTGATAGTTCTCCAAACTATAGGGTTTGACAATTCCTTCGATATTCAGAGGTTCAAGGATCTTATACTCATGCCTCAAGCGGGTAAGCGCTTCTAAAGAGGGATACTCAGCTTTCAGGGTTTTAATGATCACTGAGGTTAATTCTGGCTCCCTAGCTCCACGATAAATGATGGTACTGACGCCTTCATGAATCGCTTCGATGAGTTGGTATCCTGACAGGGATTTGATCATGTTAGTCTTTACGGTTGCTAAGGTTATGCTGAGGTTATGGGGTGGGGATGGTAGATGTACTTATTTGAAAGAAATTGCTATAGGAAATAGTGCCAGAAATTTCATCGGGTTGAACGTGATAGGTAGCAGTCGGCAAGCTCATCATTGAAATGCAGTTGCTTTACCTTTAAGCTACAATTCTAAAGTGATTTTAATAAGTTTAACCACCGAAAATCTAAGGAGTACCGCTTGTGTAAATTCCCGGAGAAAACGAGTCCGTAAATTCCCATATAAATTGTTTCTAGCAAGTGCACCTCTATATTTAGAAGCAGCCTGAGGATCAGCTAGTTGTAAATATAGCCGCAGAATTTAAATATCTATATAATTGCCGGCTGAGAATAAAAAATATCAAGAGTAAGTCAGTGAAACCTTATCAAAAAATGCCGATTCAGGAGTGCGACGAGCCTCTGGTGGCAATTCCTCTGGATTGCTTTGCAGTTGTTGCGCCTCATCCATACCAAGCCTTGGGTGCACCTTATGGAACAAAATCACCGTTTTATGTGCGTCAAGGTGTTTTAACCGGCTTAATAAACGCTCAAACCGAATTACAACACCGACATCCTGGTTGGCGCATCCAAATCTTCGATGCCTACCGGCCCATTTCAGTGCAGAAATTTATGGTAGACTTCACCTTTGCCGAACTCGTCTCGCTCCACAATTTGACGGCGGCAGATTTAACAGAAACTCAGCGACAAGCCTTTTTAGAGCAGGTGTATCAATTTTGGGCAGCGCCTAGCCTCAACCCAGAAACGCCGCCACCCCATAGCACCGGCGCTGCGGTGGATGTGACATTGGTAGATGCCACTGGCTCACCTGTGGATATGGGTTCTCCGATTGATGAAATTTCGCCGCGATCTTATCCCGATCATTTTGCCGGCAGCACAGAGCCGGGGGAAATACAACATCACGCACATCGGCAGCTCTTAGCAGAAGTGATTAGTTCAGCCGGTTTTCAACGTCATCCCAATGAATGGTGGCACTTTTCCTGTGGCGATCAGATGTGGGCTTGGTTGTGCAGTCAACAGGGTGCCGGTGAGCCGGTTGTGGCGCGTTACGGGCGCGTAGAATAGCCAATGTGCGGGTAATTGTAGAGAAATAAAAATATGAAATAGCTTTGGCGCTTAAGAGCCAGTATTTTGATTGCTAATCGCCTTTTGAAATTCGCTCACCGCGTCATATTGATCTGAATAATTAACATACTGAACTAATAGATTCAAGTCTAGTGCTGGTAGCAAAATACTGCGTTCGCACAGCTCATACTCCTGTTCAGCCAAATGATAAACCTCAAGCTTTCCATTTTGCCAAAACCACACTTCAGGAACATAGACTCGCTTATAATTTTCCAGCACATTCACACCGCCGCTGGTAATAACCACCTCAATAACAATATCGGGAACAGGTTTTTTTGTTTCTAGATTGTAGGACTCGTCAGGCTCTTTTCTTCCCCCTAATTCCTTGCTTCCTAAAGTCGCGCTTCCGCGAGTATAAAATCTGATGCCCTTCACGCGAAAATAAGTTTCTAGCAGTAAGCCAATCGTACTCTTAAAATCTTCATGTTCAGGTGAAAGCGGAGCCATAATATCCAATGTTCCATCGAGATAAATTAGTCGGGTGCCGACAATTCCCTCCAAGGCTGATTCTATGGCTTCAAACTGCTCCCAACTGACTCCGTGTAAGGTTACACAGCCTTCTTGAGGTGGCAAACCGGCTTGTTTCTCCAGAAGTGGTGAACTCATCTTAATGCCTGAATAGGAAAATCTTGGATTGCTGTATTACCTGCCCGATTAGAACTCACAATGGACAAGTTAACTTGATGATAACAAAAAGGTGTTTGAACAAGGCCGCACTTATAGAATTCATTCTGCTGCTTGTCACATCATTTTGAATGCTTCTTCAAGACATCAAAAAGGTTTGGCTTCTTTTGGAGGAATTTTTTGGGAAAACGACAAAAAAAGCGCCTGAGTGAAGCTCAAGCGCATAAAAGTGATAAATTGTCAATACAAAACCTAACCGTTGAGTGCCTCAGCGCCGCCCACAACTTCCAGAATTTCTTGCGTAATTGCTGCCTGCCGCGCTTTGTTGTAAGACAGTGTCAGGCTGCCAATCAACTCTTTCGCGTTGTCACTGGCGCTGCTCATTGCCGTCATCCGCGCCGCCAGTTCGCTAGCCGCAGACTCTTGGAGTGCCCGCAGTAGCTGGTTACTCAGATACAGCGGCAACAAGGCGTCAAGAATTTGCACCGGATCTTGCTCAAATAGCATATCTCTCGGCAGACTCTTCATCGCCGGCGCAGTCACTGTCTCGCGCTGAACTTGGAATTCTCCGCCTTGAGAAGTGAGGCGGAAAATTTCATCATCTCTGACTTCCAAACCTTGAGAAGTCAGCGGCAAGAGCGTTTGAACAACCGGCCTGGAACTGATCAGCGAAACAAACTTGGTGTAAATCAACTCCACCCGATCCACTGTTTCAGACAAGAACAGCGATAGCAGTTGATCCGCAATCTGAGAAGCTTCATCTGCGGTGGGAATTTGTTCTAAGCCGGTGTAAGTCGCATCAATCGGCTGATTGCGCCGTTGGAAATACTGCGTGGCTTTACGCCCCACCAGGACAAATCTGTAGTCCACACCTTGAGCTTTCAGTTGCTTGGCCCGGTTTTCAGCCTGCTTGATGATGTTGTTGTTGTAGCCGCCACACAACCCGCGATCACCAGAAATGACGAGCAACCCGACTGACTTGACTTCCCGCTGCCTCAGCAAGGGGAGGTCGGCATCTTCAAACCGCAACCGGGCTTGTAAGCCGTAAAGCACTCGCACTAAGCGATCTGCAAAGGGGCGAGTTCCAATCACCTGTTCTTGGGCGCGACGTACTTTAGCGGCGGCCACAAGGCGCATGGCTTCTGTAATCTTTTTGGTATTTTTAACCGACTGGATACGGTCACGAATCGCTTTTAGATTTGCCATAATCTTGAGTCTTGAGTGTTTCTTAAGTCCTGAGTCCTGAGTTGGAGAGTTCTGAGTTTTGGGCATTGCTATTTTACTCAGCACTCAGCACCCAGCACTCAGCACTTTTTATGCCATTGCCTTGAAGGCTTGAGTGCTGAATCTTGAGTTTTGGCGTTGCTTTTTACTCAAAATTCAGCACTCAGCACCCAGCACTTTTTACGCCATTGCTTTGAAGGATTGCTTGAATTCAGCGACTGCTTCTTTCAGGACCTTTTCTGCCTCATCACCCAGCTTCTTCTCAGTCTTAATCAATTCAGCGTACTTGGGCTTGCTGGTGCGTAAATATTCGCGCAAACCTTTCGTAAAGCTGGTGATTTTGTTAACTGGGATATCATCCATTAGGCCATTAATACCGGCATAGATAATCGCCACTTGCTCGTTCACCGGCAGTGGAGAATATTGAGACTGTTTCAGCAGTTCACGTAAGCGCTCACCCCGTGCCAGTTGGTTCTGAGTGGTCTGATCCAAGTCGGAGGCGAACTGAGCGAAGGCTGCCAAGTCGTCATACTGAGCCAGTTCCAGTTTCACTTTACCGGCAACTTGTTTCATTGCCTTGGTTTGAGCGGCGGAACCCACACGGGACACAGAGATACCGGGGTTGACTGCCGGTCTCAGACCAGAGTTAAACAAGTTGGAAGAAAGGAAAATCTGGCCATCCGTAATCGAAATCACGTTGGTCGGGATGTAGGCAGATACGTCACCGGCTTGGGTTTCGATGATAGGTAGGGCGGTCATGCTGCCTTCACCCAATTCGTTGCTCAGCTTTGCGGCGCGTTCTAGCAAACGAGAGTGGAGGTAGAACACGTCCCCAGGATAGGCTTCCCGTCCCGGTGGCCGGCGCAGCAACAAGGACATTTGGCGGTAAGCTTGAGCTTGCTTGGAAAGGTCATCGTAGACTACCAAGGTGTGCTTGCCTTTATACATGAAGTATTCCGCCATACTCGCGCCGGTGTAGGGAGCGAGGTATTGCAATGTTGCGGGGTCACTTGCGTTTGCAGCAACAACGATGGTATACTCCATCGCGCCTTTTTCTTGGAGAACGTTGACGATGTTCGCCACGGTTGAGGCTTTTTGGCCAATCGCGACGTAAACGCAGATTACGTTTTCGCCTTTTTGGTTGATGATGGTGTCAATGGCGATTGAGGTCTTGCCGGTTTGCCGGTCGCCAATGATCAGCTCGCGCTGGCCACGTCCGATGGGAATCATGGAGTCGATGGCGGTGATGCCGGTTTGCAGCGGTTCATACACTGAGCGGCGTTCGATAATACCGGGTGCCGGTGATTCAATCAAACGAGTTTCGCCGGTGTTGATTTCGCCTTTGCCGTCGATAGCACGGCCTAAAGCGTCCACAACGCGACCCACAAGCGCATCACCGACCGGCACCTCAGCAATTCTGCCGGTGGAGGTAACGGAGGAGCCTTCTTGAATATCGCGGCCTTCACCCATGAGCACTGCGCCCACGTTATCTTCTTCGAGGTTCAGGGCGATGCCAATGGTGCCATCTTCAAATTCGAGCAGTTCGCCGGCCATTGCTTGTTCCAAGCCATAAATCCGGGCGATGCCGTCGCCAACTTGCAGCACGGTTCCGACGTTTGAAACTTTAACGTCTTGGTCGTACTGCTCAATTTGTTGCCGAATAATATTGCTGATTTCGTCAGGTCTAATACTTACCATTGTTGTTACTTGTCAGGTGTCAGGTGTTAGGTGTCAGTTCTTGGCCGTCAATTGTCCTTTGTCATTGCCAACAAACAAAGAACGTTTAACAAATGACTAAGCCGCACTGCTGAGGCGGATACCAATACGGCGCAGCTGTCCTCGCAAACTAGCGTCAACGACTTGCGATCCCACTTTAATTATGACTCCGCCAATCAAGTCGGGGTCTATTTTGGTACTCAGTTCAACAGCTCGTGCGCTGGTCATTGCTTGTACCTTTTCACGGACTGCTTGCTGCTGCGCTTCTGTTAGTTCTACTGCTGAGATGACTTCAGCTAAAACGGTTTGATTGAGTTCGCGCAGAAGTGTCAGGTACTGTTGAGCGATACCTTCTAAGAACAAGATGCGACGTCTATCTACAAGCAGCATTAAAAAATTGCGGGTGAAGGGGTGAACTCCCTCGCCGGCAATTTGTCCTAGAACTGCTTTTTTGTCCGCTTCTTTAACGAAGGGATTGCCCAAAAACTGGCGCAATTCCTCGGAATTATCCAGAGCACTCAGCAGGGAACGCACATCTTCACCGATTTGCTCTGTGATATTTTGCGATTTAGCCGCCGACATCAGAGCTTCTGCGTAGGGTTCGAGGATTTCAGCACTAACCAAACTGCCTTTCATCAACGCCCTCCTAGCATCGTAATGCTGCGATCAATCAATTGTTGCTGAGTACCCTCATTTAATTGAGACTTGAGTTGGGACTCAACTTGCTGCAAAGCCAGCGCTGCAACGCGCTGGCGCAGTTCCTTAAGCACCCGATCCAGGTCAGAATTTAGATCTCTGGCTGCATCTTCCTTCAGGCGCTCAACGTCTTTGACTGCCTGAGCTAAGATGGCTTCTTTTGCCACTTTTGCCCGTTCTTCTGCGCTGCGGCGGATGCGTTCTGCCTCGGCTTGGGCTTGGGTTAATTTTTGCTGCGCGTCGGACAATGCTGCCGCTGCGTCTTTCTGGCGCTTTTCTGCTTCCTTAATTGCTGTTTCAATGCCGGCGCGTCGTTCGCTGAGGATCTTCCCCAAAAAACCACGCCCGAAGTAAAACAGCACTCCAATAATAATCGCCAGGTTTATTAGGTTGGTTTCTAATATGTCTATATTGAGACCGACCCCACCTTCCGCTAATTCCGAGTGAACTTCACTGGCTGCTGTAGCCAATACTAAAAAAATCCCCATCATACTCAATCCATAACAGTGTTCATTAGCTCTGGGCTAGGAGAATTGAGAATTGAGAATTGAGAATTGGGAAGTCATTCTTAATTCTTAATTCTTAATTCTTCATTTGACTAACTCAGGGCCGAGGAGTTTTTCGAGGATCTGGCGACTGAGGGTGTCTACCTGTTGCTCAAGAGACCGCATAGCTTCTTGTTTTTGCTGTTCGATCTCTTGCTGAGCTTTTTCTCGCTCTTGCTGGGCTTGTTTTTGTGCTTGGGCTATTTGCTCAGCCGCCATTTTTTGGGCATCTGCTTCAGCCTGGGCAATAATTGCTTGAGACTGCCGGCGAGATTCCCCTAGCTGTTGCTCATATTGAGCGGCCAACATCTGGGATTTTTCCAGGCGTTCGCGGGCTTGTTTTTGATTGTTGCGGATGTACTCTTCCCGCTCATCTATTGCCTTGGTCAAGGGCTTATAAAAGATTGCGTTCAGAATTGCAGCCAATAGTAAAAACTGCACAGCCATCAAAGGCAGCGTGGCATCTATATCAAATAGCCCGCCTCCCTCCTCTGCAGCAGTTTCAACGGCTAATAAAATTGTCCAGTATGTCATGGCTTTTAATGGCCCCGATCTCTGTTAATAAAGAGTGATAAAGGGTGAAGATTGAGTGGTGAAAGATGAAGCATGAAAGATAATTTCACGCTTCACCCTTCACCGCAAGCAGTACGCACACGCTGAGCGATCGCCCTTGCTTCAGTGCGTCAGAACTTCAGTCCTTTCTTAGGCAAACGGGTTGGCGAATAGCAGCACCAGGGCAACCACTAGACCATAAATGGTGAGCGCTTCCATGAATGCCAAGCTCAACAGCAGGGTGCCACGAATTTTTCCTTCTGCTTCGGGCTGACGGGCAATCCCTTCCACAGCTTGACCTGCAGCATTACCTTGACCGATACCAGGGCCGATCGCGGCTAAACCAACAGCTAGAGAAGCGGCCAAAACGGAAGCAGCAGCAACTAATGGATCCATGATAATTTTCCTGACTTCTAGTACAAGTAACTGAACAAACGACAGAATCAAAATTTTTAGATTTTAGATTTTAGATTTTAGATTTTTGGATCTAAAATCCACGTCTCCAAAATCTACAATTTCATCAACAAAGTGAGGGTTCACTCGTGATGCTCTTCACCACCATGCCCTTCCATTGCCTCATGAATGTAGGCAGCTGCCAGAGTGGCAAAAATCAACGCCTGAATCGCACTGGTAAAAAGTCCCAAAATCATGACCGGCAATGGCACAAACAAGGGAACCAGCAGCACCAATACCGCCACCACCAATTCATCCGCCAAAATGTTGCCAAATAGACGGAACGAGAGCGAGAGGGGTTTGGTAAAGTCTTCCAGAATGTTGATGGGCAAAAGGATTGGCGTTGGCTGAATATACTTGGCAAAGTATTCTAAGCCACGCTTGCTGAAGCCGGCATAAAAATACGCCAGAGATGTCAGCAGTGCCAGGGCCACGGTGGTGTTAATGTCATTGGTTGGGGCAGCCAGTTCACCTTCAGGCAAATGGATTAGCTTCCAGGGAATTAACGCTCCCGACCAATTTGACACAAAAATGAACAGAAACAGTGTGCCAATAAATGGCACCCAAGGGCGGTACTCTTTCTCGCCAATCTGGTTTTTGGCCAGATCCCTGATAAAGTCCAGGGCGTATTCCATAAAGTTTTGCATACCACGGGGAATCCGCTGTACGTTCCGCGTGGCTGCCAGGGAAGCTATCACTAGCACGGCAATTACAAACCAGGAGGTGAGAAACACCTGTCCATGCAGTTTTAGATTGCCGATTTGCCAGTATAAATGCTGGCCGACTTCCAATTTGGCGAGGGGAAGAGTGTAAAGGGCGTTTAAAACATCCAGCATATCGATTCAGGAGTCTTCCAAGCGCAATGTCCATCAGGACATACGACTGGGCGAAAGAGTAGTTGGAGGATTCACAGGTTGTCTGACTTATTTAGGTCAGGCATGAGTGTTGTTCGCAACACATAAACGATGAGCGCGGCTTTATATGTCAGAAATCCCAAAAATATGGGCAATATGTGTAGCTGATTCCATTGAGTTGCTACTATAATCAACCCAATGAATATTGCTAACCGCGTCTTGCTAAGACGCTCTTTTTCTCTGCCAATGCGCTCAACGTCCTTCGCCAACATTCTCAAGTAAACCACACCTGTGCACGCCCCGATCAAATAATTCAGGGCAATGTTTAGCGAGTAAGCAATCCAGACAGAAACGAAGATAATCCCTGTCAGTGCCAGAGTCCACAGCAATAACTCTTTTTGGAGTTGGTAGAACTCTTGCATCGATTCATCCGGTTCTGATCGAACAGAAACAGATTGAGGAGCATCTTCCGCTAGGGAAGTCGGTTCGAGAGAGTCGTCTGGCAAGTTCACCAAAAGATGTTTGGATGTGCAGGCCACTGCCAATGATATCACGCAGGGGTAACAATTCTTAAAAAACAATTAATCAGAGTGGAGGGGAAAGGGGCATGGGGAATGGGGCATTGAGCATTGGGGATTGGGGATTGGGCAAGGCTGCGCCAACCAAAAATGGGCGGGAAAAAGGGGGAATTTTTGGTGGCGTAGGGCTTTAGTTCCTAGCTCTACAGTTAATCCTGCTGGTGGGAGAATAGGTAGGCACCGGCAGCCGATAGGGCAATGGCAATGACCAGCAGCACTGGCACGCTGTACCAGGGAAATTGGGAAGCCGGCAAATAAGCGGCAGCACGTAAGCCAATGCTGGTATAAGTCAACGGCAGCAGATAGACAATTGCTTTAATGGCCGCCGGCAGGGTAGCCGGATCAAAAAATGTCGCCCCTAAGAAAGACATTGGGATAATCAAAAAATTGTTTGCCAAACCGACACTTTCCAGGGACTTGACAGTTAAGCCCATAATCACCCCCAATCCAGAAAATACCGCACAGTTAAGCAGCAGCAACAAAAGAAACAGCGGGTTGAGAAAACTCCACACCTTGCCGGTGAACAAAATCGCCACGAGGATCACAGAACCGGATGTCATCAACCCGCGCACAATTCCCGCCATCATTTTGCCGATGTGCAACGCCAAGGGGTGCACCGGCATCAGCAACATCTCCTCAAATGTCTTGCTAAACAGCCGGTCACCACAAATTGAAAACGTGGTGCCTCCAAAACAGATTGCCATCGATGACAGCGCCACCATCCCCGGTAGCATAAATTCCAAATAGCTGCTGTAATTACCACTAATTCCTGATCCGGGCTTGATTGAGCTTCCTAGCCCCAAGCCAAAAGCGAGAATGTAGATCAACGGCGACACCAAACCAGAGGCGGCAACTTGGACAATTCGCACGCGCAAATCAAGCCAATCTCCCCAAAATACAGTGAGACTGTCTTGCCAAATGGTTTTAATCAGCGAAGGTTTCAGCGAGGTATCAAAGTTCACAGATGCTAGAGCGTTGAGATTGTTGATCCGTATTGTTACATTTCTCAATGCTCCAACTTAAAACTTTTAACTCAACACTGACGTTAGAACGGATGTTGAGCTAGTTTGCCACTCATATTTTTTTGTACTTGTCAATAATTCCCCTTTTCTTCGCCCTTGTGAGAACGCCTTTACTCAGCACTCCTTATTAATTCAGCCAAGGAGGATTGGTAACATTGTGAGGATTTGAGAGCCACAAATCATAGCGAGTGAGTGTTTCTCCTGTTTGTAGGTTCTTGATGAATGGCTTAGCCATCCAGATTTGGCAGCCGCACAGAGGTTTCGGTTCCTTAATTTCAAAGCCGCCGGCTGCCGGTTGCACCTGAAAAAATTCAATATGCCAGTGAGCCGGCTCAACGGCTATGTGGGTCGGGGTTTGCGTCCCAGCGGCAACGCCTGCCTGACGGTTATCGGCTTTAATGGCGGTTGTAAAAAAGTCAATATCGAGCAAATAAGATTCAAACCCTTGCTTGCCGGCAACTGCTAAAATCTGCTGCCAATCATAAACAATCGGTTGCTCACCCTCCCAGCACGTATCTGTGGTGAAGCAGTAGCCCCCCAGAAGCCACACCAATTTTGACAAAATGCTTTCGACTCTGGATCGGTCGCGTTGCAGAAGTTCCACATCCTCAGGTAGTAGCAGGCGACCGGGTACGCACCACCAGTATTCCCAAGCAACTAAGGCGTCTAGCGGAATAATCCGTTTGACGATGCCGGGAACGCGATCACGTAACTGAATTTTCTGAATTTCTGCCGGCGTTGCTTGTCGCGGGTCAGGAATCGGCAGTTCCAGGTTTTTGGCTAGGGGATGGGAATGAGCGATGGCCATTTCATTTGGGATGAACGAGTGCATATCCAATAGCAGCGCGTCAGTATCTACCATGATCCATCCCTCAAGTAATGATTACCTAATTCATAGATAAGTAGGCGGAAAAAATTCAACCCTCCTAAAGAGGGAAAAAGGCTTTTGATGTGATCATCATTACACCCGTAGCTTGCTTAGTGCGAAACGCTGGAATCGGGCAAGGCTGCACCATCCTAAATATATGATGACGAGGTGAAGCAGTTGCGTTTATCGATATCCGCCTACTTAACTTATGATTTTAAGTTTAGAACCTTATTAGAGAGCAATCTTGGAACTTTATGACAATTTAAAGATTTTTATAATTGATTTACCAAAATAGATATTGCTTTTATATAAAACTTTGGCGTCCACCGGCTTGGAAGAGAAATATCTCTAGCACCCTTCACCTTTGAGGGAGCGCATAATGGCTAATTTTTCGGTATTTTATCTGCCTAAGTCGTATCTTTTTCTGAATTTTATACCCTTAAAACCGGCAATGGGGTGATGACAGGTTTCACCTCCTACCCTATCCTGACTTCCCAGGCTTCCATTTTATGGATAGATTAATGCAGTTATTTGCACCCAATTTATTAGGGCAACTCATAACGGTTTTTTTAGATTTAATGGCAACTTCACCGTAAATGTTGTGCCGCTTCCAGGTTCGCTCGTCACTAAAATTGTGCCCCTGTGTAAATCTGTCGCTCGTTTCACAATAGCTAAACCCAGACCCGTTCCTGGCATTTCGCTAGCATTTTGGCCGCGATAGAAAGGTTCAAACAATCGTTCTTGGTCTTCTGGAGTAATGCCAATCCCCTGGTCTTGAATGTGAAAGACTGCCTCGCCGTCCCACTCTGCGAGTTTAAAATAAACCTTGCTATTGGGTGGCGAATACTTCAGCGCATTTGAAAGTAAATTACTGAGAATATGCCGTAACAATTTCTCGTCCATACAGGCTTCGCAACTTTCCCCTTGCCGAATAAAGGAAATTGTCGTGTTATTGACTGCACCCATTTGAATTTCTTCAACCAAATTGCAACAAAAATTATCCAAATCTATAGGTGCTGGATTAAACGCTAGTTTATCCACATCTGAGCGCCCGACGATTAGAACATCCTCTAACAAATCGGTCATTCTTCTAACCGCTTCCTTAATTCGACCGAAATATTTTTTTTGTTGCTTTTCAGTCAATTGTTTGCTGTGATTTTCGAGTAATCCTGTAAAACCTAAAACGACTGTTAGGGGGTTGCGAAATTCATGGGTGACCATGTAAACAAAACGAGATTTAAGTAAATTGAGTTCTTTTTCTTTAGCTAGCGCTAAGCGAATTTCGGCTTCTAAGCGCTGGCGTTCGGTAATTTCATAACGGAGTTGCTCATTTACCAGAGTGAGAGCGGCGGTGCGTTCCTCAACTTTGGTTTCGAGCTGTTCATTGAGGTGTTGCAGTGCTGCTTCAGCCCGCTTGCGCCCGCTAATGTCTCGCACGATTGCTAAAGCCGAGCCATCGGTTTCGATCTCTACATCTTCTGTATTAACGATTCGCACCTCGTAATCGCGCAGATTGTTATTGAGGGGGATCTGGTACTCAAAGATTTGCGTCTCGCCGGTTGAGAGCGCTTGCGTCGCATAGTGGGTGATGGCACTCGCTACTTCCACCGGCAGGATCTCCCGCACATTTTTACCTAAAACGTCACACTTGGACACCATCGGCTGAAAATCATCTGCCGGCAAAAAATCCAAAAAAGTACCATCTTGACTGATGCAAAACATGGTATCCGGGATAGCGCTAAGAATGGCGCGATTTTTAGCCTCGCTGTTTTTCAGTGCCGCCTCTGCCTGCCGGCGTTCCCGTCGCCCTGCTGCCTCCCGTAACTCGCGCTCAATGGCGGGAAGTAGTCGGGCAAGCTTGTCCTTCATCACATAATCATGGGCACCGGCTTTCATTGCGGCAACCGCTACTTCCTCGCCAATTCTGCCTGAGACGATAATAAATGGCAGATCCAGCCCTTTGTCACGCATCAGATGCAAAGCGGCTAGGGCGTTGAAGTGAGGTAAAGAATAATCCGCCAAAATAATATCCCAGTGTTGCCCCTCAAGGGCGGCGCTCATCGCCTGTGCTGTTTCCACCCGTTCTACAAAAGGCTGGTAACCGCCACGTCTGAGTTCGCGCAGCATCAGAACCGCGTCGTTTTCCGAATCTTCTACAATCAAAACCCGCAACGACACACTCATAGGGTTTACAGCCGCACCGGCGGGGCTTCGTTGAGCAACAACCAATACAGCCCCAACTGTTGCACGGCTTGGGCAAATTCTGTAAAATCAACAGGTTTGCGGACGTAGCTGTTAGCACCCAAGCTGTAACTCTTGATCATGTCTTGTTCCTCACGCGAAGTCGTGAGAACCACCACCGGCAGCAGTTGTGTGCGCTTATTCGCCCGCAAGCGTTGCAGCACTTGTAGTCCATCCAGTTTCGGCAGCTTTAAATCTAGCAAGATCAGCTGTGGCATGACGCTAGGATCTCGCCCCGCATAATTGCCAGTGCTAAAGAGGTAATCTAAGGCTTCAACCCCATCATTAACAACAATTACCTCATTAGCGATATTACTTTTTCTCAGGGCACGAAGGGTTAAAACTTGATCGTCCGGGTTGTCTTCTACGAGCAGGATAATTTTGTTGTCCATTGTTTCGTTGTTTGCTGTCTCTTGTGTGGGGGCGGATGCCGGTCAAGATAGATTGTCTAAAGTTAAGCCAAATGTGAGCTGTCTAGTTGTCCTTTCCAGTCTCTAGTCCCAGTGCCTCTTGCCCTGTATTCCTTTTTGGCACTAAGTTTTAAAATTTAAGCAGTAAAAAGTCGTGTTAGCCTTGCCCTTGCGTTTCTGCACAAATCAACCAGCCGGTTAATTTTGAGAAATATCGTAAAGTAATCGCACATCCCTGAAAAAGTACAACAAAAGTAACTGAGCTTTCAGTTCAGTAAGAGCCAGCTTGGCAGAATCTACAGATGGCCGGCTGGCAAATCTTCTAGACTACTTGCTGGTAGGTTAACATCTGCCTTACCCCGAATGCCAACCCTTTGTAGAGTTTGGTTGCTCAGATGGCCATAAACTGGCAAATATGAGAGCTAGCCATTTGGCTGATTGCCGGTGTCATGATTTTTTTTGCCGGCACTACGCTCACAATCGAAACCCATCAGGCAACAACTCGGCTGCCGGCATTTCTGTGAAACTTTCCCGTCCTTGAAAAATTACAAGCGCATCTACCCCAAACTCAAAAATAACTTGCCGGCACGCACCGCAAGGAGAGCAAGGCACCTTTTGTTGATTAACCACAGCAATTGCGTGAATTTCCATTTCCTCACCTTCCGCCGCAACCGCCGAACCAATCGCCACCCGTTCCGCGCAAATCGTTAAACCATAAGAAGCATTTTCAACATTGCAGCCGGCAAATAAATTTCCCTTTTTCGTGAGAACCGCCGCCCCAACCTTAAATTGAGAATAAGGAGCATAAGCCCGTTTAACCGCCTCCAAAGCTGCCGATAACAGTCGAGAACGATCTTCAGTCGAAAGACTTAAACAAGTCATATTAATAAATTCAATAAACCTTCCAAAAAAACCTTAAAAGTCGGCAAATCTTGTATTTTAGTAGCTAATAACAACTAACCGCAAAACATACCCATTCCCTCAGTCATTAAACCCTTACAAAAATCCAAAATAATCTAAATTCTTATAAAACAGCCCATAACCCATCTGTGTTTATCTGTGGATGCAGGTGGAACTTGAATAACGAGCAAAGCAAATTCCAGTTTCACCTGCGGAATCTGTGGGTAGAAAACTCTTTCACTAATTTCCAAACTCTTTCCCACCACTTTTGCGCTCAGGCGATCCTGCCGGCACCGGCATCACCAGCACCTTATCAACCCGGTTGCCATCCATATCCACCACTTCAACCCGTAAATTATGCCACACAAAATGATCAGCAGAATTGGGAATACGCCCCAACTGCGTAATCACAAACCCCCCCATTGTGTTATAATTTTCGTCCTTCTCTTCCCGACTATCCTCAATTCCAAATAGTTCAAAAAACTCATCCACTGATAACATCCCATCCAGCAACCAAGAACCATCCTCACGTTGCACAATTTGCGGATCATCCGACTCATCAATAGAGGGAATATCCCCAACAATCTCAATTAAAATGTCATTAATGGTCACTAATCCCTGGATAATGCCGTATTCATCCACAACGAGTACGATGTGAGTGCCCGTTTGCTTGAATAACTCTAGAACTTTCAATCCTCGCGTGCTTTCTGGGACAAATAAAGGCCGGCGCAACAGCATGGTCAAATCGAGTGGTTCCCCAGCCAAACAACGAGATAATAAATCCGTCACTTGCACAACACCCAGCACATTGTCAAGCTCGCTCTGACAAACTAAAAGCCGAGAATGGTTGCTGTTGATCATCTTTTGTCGGTTTGCCTCAGCCGAGTCCTCCAAGTTCAGCCAGACAATTTCTGGTCTCGGTGTCATCAGCGCACTGACAGGGCGATCTCCTAGGCGAAACACCCGTTCCACCATGTCTTGTTCGGCTTCCTCAAACGTTCCCGCCTCAGTGCCTTGCTCAATTAAAACTTTGATCTCTTCCTCTGTCACTTGTGGCTCTGTAGAGGGTGTAATGCCCATCATCCGCACCACAATATCTGTCGAAGCGCTTAACAGATAAACAATGGGAGAAGCTAATCTAGCCAGCATCCGCATCGGAATGGCGACTACAGCAGCCAGCGGTTCCGGGTTATTCAGCGCCAATCGCTTGGGCACGAGTTCACCAATAATCAGTGTCAGATAGGTGATAATCAGCACTGAAATGATAGTCGCGAGTAATTCTCTGTATGGATTCAGGAAGGGAACAAGACTGAGCAGGGGCGTTAGTATTTTAGAAAATGTGGTTTCACCGAAGGCACCGGAGACGATCGCCAACAATGTGATCCCCACCTGAACCGTTGGCAAGAACTGATTCGGGGCATTTGCCAGTTCTAGCGCTGTACGGGCCTTAATATCACCTTGGTTGGCTATCTGTTGCAAACGTGCTTTGCGGGAAGAGACGATGGCCATCTCTGACATAACAAAGAGGCCATTTGCCAAAATTAGCAGGAGAATAATCAGAATTTCAATGGTTGGGGACATTGCTAAAGGTGCCGGGGGTTAGGGGCTAGTTTGACGTGAAGAGTGTAGAGCCGATCTTTAATTTCACTGTTTACTCGTTACTGTTCACTCTCCAGACTCCTGACTTCTGAGCTTGCAACTAAATTAGCATTTTGTGCCCAACAGTAAATATGTCACAAGCTCTGTTGCGCTGCGAACCGGCTTCTAAAATGAGGAAAGTAGGCAAATCACCTCCTCCTGTGTTGTCCCTTACCTGTTAAACAATTTCTACCACTGCTTTAATATCCGATTGATTCGTGATAAAAAAACAGTCCACCAAAAGCTAGAACCTAAATCTATCAAGGATTTCAACAATTCTCTTCATCTAGAATCTAAACTGTAAAATCGAGACTATGGCTTTCTCTTCTATTATTCGTGCCCTTGGGCGAACCCAGCTAAGTACAGAACTCCTGAACAAACTGCACCGGCAGCGTTCCCTTGCCCTCAATGGCTTCCCTCGCTTGCCCAAAGGCATGGTGGCTTCAGCCTTGGCACAGCAAGAAGGGCGTAATTTGTTGGTTGTGGCAGCAACCTTAGAAGAAGCCGGTCGCTGGGCGGCTCAGATCGAAGCAATGGGCTGGCAAACGGTACATTTTTACCCCACCTCGGAAGCATCGCCCTACGAACCATTTGACCCAGAATCCGAGACGACTTGGGGGCAAATGCAGGTGCTAGCCGATTTGGTGCAAGGAGAAAAAAATTTAGCTATTGTCGCCACAGAAAGGGCACTGCAACCTCATTTACCCCCTGTTGAGACGTTTAAACCCTACTGCCTCACCCTAAATCGAGGCATGACATGGGATTTAGCCACCTTCAGCGAGAAGCTAGCGCAGTTGGGCTATGAGCGCGTTCCCCAAGTGGAAACAGAGGGACAGTGGAGCCGGCGTGGGGATATTATTGATATCTTTCCCGTTGCTGCTGAATTGCCGGTGCGCTTGGATTGGTTTGGCGACGACTTAGAGGATTTACGCGAGTTTGACCCCGCAACCCAGCGATCCCTCGATAAAGTTGACCGGCTGGTACTCACCCCCACAGATTTTGCGCCCATTGTTATCGAAGCGCTGCCCAGCAATTTTAAATTTTCCAGCGTAGATTTAGAACTGGAGGAATCAAACGGGCAATCGAAAAATTCCAAACCTTTAGAAGGGGTTCGCCGGCTCTTGGGTATGGCGTTTGATGCGCCGGCATCCCTCCTCGACTATTTACCTGAAAATACTTTAGTTGCCATTGATGAGCCAGAACAGTGTCAAGCGCACGGTGATCGCTGGTATGAACACGTCGAAGAACACTGGCAAACCGTAGGCGCACCCCTATCACTGCCCAAAATTCACCGCTCTTTTACAGATTCCCTGGCAGCCGCCGGCAGCTTTGAATATTTAACCTTATCTGAACTCGCAGAAACCTCTGCCACCCAGCAATCCGCGCTCAACTTGGCCAGCCGGCCAGTGCCGGTGACGCCCCACCAATTTGCGAAAATCGCCGATATTGTGCGGCAAGAGCGAGATCGCGGCTTTACCGTGTTCCTTGTCTCCGCACAGCCTTCGCGCTCCGTTTCTCTGCTGCAAGAACACGACTGTCCCGCCCAGTTTGTCCCCAATCCCCGCGACTATCCCGCGATTGATAAGTTAGCGATCTCGCACACGCCGGTGGCGCTGAAATATAGTGGACTTGCAGAACTCGAAGGATTTGTTTTACCCACGTTTCGCTTAGTTGTTGTTACTGATCGGGAGTTTTTCGGACAGCATTCTTTAGCGACACCCAGCTA
Organism: Microcoleus sp. FACHB-672; assembly: GCF_014695725.1. NCBI lineage: Bacteria > Bacillati > Cyanobacteriota > Cyanophyceae > Oscillatoriales > Microcoleaceae > Microcoleus > Microcoleus sp. FACHB-672. The sequence continues at coordinate 65,581 of NZ_JACJOU010000022.1, forward strand.
TGTTCGTAAGCGCCGGCGTGCGACATCCAAGCAAGTTGATCCCAACAAGCTCAGTCCCGGTGATTATGTGGTTCACCGGCATCATGGCGTCGGCAAATTTCTCAAGCTGGAAAGTCTCAGCATCAACAAAGACACCCGTGAGTATTTGGTGGTGAAATATGCAGACGGCTTGCTGAGAGTTGCCGCCGATCAGTTGGGTTCCCTGTCGCGCTATCGTACTGCTGACGGAAGGGCACCGGAACTGAATAAATTAACCGGCAAAGCTTGGGAATCGACGAAAAACAAAGTCCGCAAAACTGTTAAAAAGCTGGCGGTTGACTTGCTCAATCTCTACGCCAAGCGATCGCAGCAGCAGGGAACTGCTTACCCGCCAGATATGCCTTGGCAGCAGGAATTAGAAGATTCTTTTCCCTATCAACCGACAACGGATCAATTGAAGGCAACGCAAGATGTGAAGCGGGATATGGAAAGCGCTCGCCCGATGGATCGCTTGGTGTGCGGCGATGTCGGGTTTGGTAAAACAGAAGTGGCGATCCGCGCAATTTTTAAAGCCGTGACTGCCGGCAAACAAGTCGCCCTCCTGGCACCGACTACGATTCTGACGCAGCAGCACTATCACACGCTCAAAGAACGTTTTGCCCCTTACCCGATTCATATTGGTTTACTCAACCGCTTCCGTAGTGCTGAGGAACGCCGCGAAATTCAGCGCCGGCTGGCGACGGGCGAACTGGATGTGGTTGTCGGCACTCAGGCAATTTTAAGCAAGGGTGTCAGCTTCAAGGATTTGGGGCTGATGGTGGTGGATGAGGAACAGCGTTTTGGGGTGAACCAGAAGGAAAAGATTAAATCCCTGAAAACGCAAGTGGATGTGCTGACGCTCAGTGCAACGCCAATTCCTCGCACATTGTATATGTCTTTGTCGGGAATTCGGGAGATGAGTTTGATTACAACGCCACCGGCTTCTCGGCGTCCGATTCAAACCCATTTAGCCCCTTATGATGGGGAAACGGTGCGAACTGCGATTCGTCAGGAGTTGGATCGCGGGGGTCAGGTGTTTTATGTGGTGCCGCGTGTGGATGGCATTGAAGAGGTTGCCGGTCAGTTGCGGGAAATGCTGCCGGGAAGTCGGATTGCGATCGCACATGGGCAATTGGATGAGTCAGAGTTGGAAGCGACGATGCTGGCGTTTAGTGCCGGCGAGGCGGATATTTTGCTTTGTACAACCATTATTGAATCGGGTTTAGATATTCCCCGCGTGAATACGATTCTGATTGAAGATGCCCAGAAGTTTGGTTTGGCGCAGTTGTACCAGTTGCGAGGACGGGTGGGACGTGCCGGCATTCAAGCTCATGCCTGGTTGTTCTATCGCAAACAAAGTCAACTGACGGATAGTGCGCGGCAGCGTTTGAGAGCGATTCAGGAGTTCACTCAGTTGGGTTCTGGCTATCAGTTGGCAATGCGGGATATGGAAATCCGGGGCGTTGGCAATCTCTTGGGTGCTGAACAATCGGGGCAGATGGATGTGATCGGCTTTGATCTCTATATGGAAATGCTGGAAGAGGCGATTCGCGAAATTCGCGGTCAAGAAATTCCACAAGTGGACGATACGCAAATCGATCTGCACTTGACTGCGTTTATCCCGGCTGATTATATCCCGGATTTGGATCAGAAGATGAGCGCTTACCGGGCTGTGGCGTCTGCCGGCTCTAAGCAGGAATTAAAGCAAATTGAGGCAGATTGGCGAGATCGCTATGGTGCCATGCCACGCGCTGCAGAGCAGTTGGTGCGGGTGGTGGAACTGAAACAGTGTGCCAAAAAGCTGGGCTTTTCGCGGATTAAACCGGAAGGATCTCAGCACGTTGTTTTGGAAACGCCAATGGAGGAACCGGCTTGGAATTTACTCAAGGCGAATTTACCGGAACATTTGCAGTCGCGATTTGTTTACAGTGCCGGTAAAGTGACGGTTCGAGGCTTGGGTATTTTAAATGCCGATAAGCAACTGGAACACTTGATAGATTGGCTGGGCAGAATGCAAGGAGCACTACCAGAGCCGGCACTGGTTTAAATATTGAGGTTGAAGCCGCAGTTTTTTTGCCGGCTTCAACCTCTGCGCTCAACTTTTTGCCACTTTCAAGGCGTCTGCTTGCGCCTGAGTTGTAATCATTGCTTTTTCTGGCACTTGCGCCCCGTCGCGCAGTTTTACGCCAACCACAATTGCGCCGGTTCCAATCTTCACACGGTTTCCGACTTTAGATGTATTTAACGTTTAATTTTGTCTGTCTGTCAATCAAAATTCTATAACGTCCAGGTCAGTCCCTCAGTGTCTCTACACTGGGTTAGGTATCCGTTGTTATTTCGCCGGCACTTCTAAGCACTAAGAAATAACCTCTAAACCTCTTTGTTACCTTTGAAGTGATTGAGACGATTTCAATTGGTAGCAAAAATTACACTTTAAATTTATGAAGTGATAATAATTATATTATAACTTAAATATTTTTATGCTTCAAGGCAAGTCAATCTTAGGTTGTACTATTCATAGCTGTACTTTCAAAAAATCTGACTCTAGGTACTCCTGCTTTTAGTAAAAAAGGTTTTATATAAGATAGAGAGCTTCCTTCTAAGCTTCGGACGCAGTAGCCAAGTTTGATAACGACTTGTTTAAGCTCGGCTCAGAAATTCTAATCAATTGTTTTGAGCGGAAAACCCAACTGATTTTTCGCACAGTCTATATGCTAAATTATGGCTGAGTTTGCCAATTTTTCTCGCTTGACTGACACAGCTCATGCTGTGGCTCGTGTTACGGTGCAATAACCTAAATTTATTAAAAGGTTCGGATTTTTCTCTATCAGTTTCAGGAACAATCTATTGGTGGGTGTGTCAAGATAAAGAGGAATGTTACAAAACATTAAGCTCAATCCATCAAACCGATTAGGTGAAACTATGGGCACCATCTGGACAAACTCTCACTCAGCCTCTTTCTCTAGTTTAAAGGGAGCTGGAAAGCGCTTAAAAGCGGCCAAACACGCGAAACTTTCCAAACTAAAAATCGATCTGCTGCAACCTGTGCGTCAGCGGCTTGATCAATGGGAAATTCGCGATCCTGAACTTGCTAAGTTTCTGTATAAAGCGATTCCGGCACAGTGTCCCTTTGAGCGAGATATCAAGATTCTTGGCCATAAAGTTGGGCATATTCCTCCATTGTGCAAGCTCAATCCCCTGTACGATCAATTGGTTGGTTTGCGTTTTCGCGCCTTGTGCTATTTAGTTGATGAGTGCGGTGTAGATATTCAATCTTGCGCTTGAAACTAACGAACAAAACCACAAAATTAAAACCAACCACTCTTGAAACAGTTCAACTCATTAAGGATAGCCGGCATCCCAAAACCTTTGCACTTTCTTTTCCCCCGTTACACAGTTAAATTGTCCATTGGGGAATAGCGGGAGGGCCGGTAGAAAAATCGATAGAGTCTCTACAGTGATAAGGCTCTAAAAATATAAATCACCACACAACTGACTCCAGAATCGCTCACAACACGCAACGCGGTTCCCTGGCAAAATATTTCTACTAGCAATCATATTTCACCCATTTGGGTGATGCAAAAGCATGACTTCAAAATAAGGGAAGTCGAGAGACAATCATTGCAAAGGAAGTGAATCACATCACACTATTTCACTTCTGCCATAAACTCTCTTCAGACATGGGAACTTCTTAAAAGCGATTCTCCTCAAATATAGAGAATCAAGCAATAATTAGCCTTAACCTTTTGGAGTGATTTAAATCATGAAACGGTTTGCTAGCCTTCTCTCACTTACAATGCTGTTGCAATTCTTGCCGGCTATCGCTCAAGCTCAAGAAACGTCTGATCCCATCCAAGAAGTAGTTGCGGCTGGGTTAATGACGAACTTCCAAGATGGAAACTTTTACCCAGAAAAACCTTTAAGCCGCGCCGAACTCGCAACGATTTTGGTAAAAACCTTTAAGCTGGATAAACGCGCTGCCGCCCAAAAAGAAACAGTGCTGGAAGTTCCTGATGTTCCCACTTCTCACTGGGCATCTAACGACATTCAAGTTGTTTTAAAAACCGGCATTATGAACGGCTATCGGGATGGAATGTTTTTCCCGAACCAAAGAGTGAGTCGGGCAGAAGCCTTTGCAATTTTCGCGCAAGCGCATGGCGTCTTTCAGTTTCCGGATGAAAACGTTGCCGCCATTATGGGCAAATATCCGGATTCTGCAACGATACCGGCTTGGGCAAAAAAATCAATGGCGACAGCGTTGTATGAGGGATTTGTAAATACTGATGCGAGTAACAGTATTAATCCTTTAAATCCCATGACACGGGCAGATATGGCTTACGCATTAAGTCAATACTTGGAACGGCAACAAAAACCGGCTTCTGTTCCCAGCGCAGAGAGTTAAAATCGTGCCGGTGGGGTGATATTCTTCCTATGAAAGACCCGTAAAGGAGGCAGTGGAAGTGAACCAGACGATGGAAATTAAAGTTGATCGTCAACCTAGTGAAGAACACCTCAACCGGCTGGGTGCTTTTAGCTGGGGAATTTGGACGAAAGAAGCCTCTGAGTTTCCCTGGACGTATGACGAAGCGGAAACTTGCTACTTCTTAGAAGGAGATGTGGTGGTGACACCGGCAGAAGGTGAGCCGGTTGAAATGGGCAAAGGAGATTTAGTCACATTTCCAGCTGGAATGTCTTGCATTTGGAACATTCGCAAGGATGTGAAAAAGCATTATCGATTTGGATAATTTGCTTTAAAATTTAGCACTCTGCCGGCATCCGCCAAAAACAATAGTAAGGCGGTGCCGGCAAAGCGCTTTAAGCTTTTTGACTGTTGTAGTAATTCATACTGCTCCTAGACTACAGCATCTCAGTGGTTTACCATTATCTTATCAATTTAGAAAATCTTCCTAGTAAGTGCAGAAATGAAAAATTTTGAACTTCCTCTTGGTTTAGAAAGGTTTAGAAGTCAATTTGAAGCAACTGTCAAGCCCTATATTGAAATCCAAACTCACGTGACAAGAGAAGTGAATCCTTGGCAAAGTAAATTTGCTGGATTTCCCTACTTGCCCAAAAACTTTGATTATCCCAAAACTCCAGAGGGTGAATATCTCTACCTCCTTGCCCAAATTAACTTCGAAGAGGTTCCGCACTTGGAGGGATTTCCCAATAAAGGAATTCTCCAATTTTATATCTCTGAACCAGGAGAGTTTTACGGTTGTGATTGGGACAAACCGACGATTCAGGAAGGTTTTCGCGTTCTTTATTTTCCCGAACCTGACTTTAACGAGAATAACCTTCTCACAGACTTCAGTTTCTTACCAACTTTGTGGCATAGAAACTATAGTCCTTTCGGCAGCTATTCTTCATATACGCCAGACAGAAAAGACTGCTTTGCTTTAACTTTCAAATTAAACTCTTCTCCTATCACACCCGAAGATTTTAATTTTAACCAATTAATTAAAGGTGAAATAGAGGAGGTACTTAAAGAGAATAACTTCTTGCTATGGAACGAATATCATAATCAATTTGAGTTAGGACATCGGTTAGGAGGTTATCCTGAATTTATTCAAAGCGATCCCAGAGAAAACTTGCCAGAAGAAGCAGATCCGTACATTCTACTGTTGCAAATTGACTCTGATGATAGCGGCACTGACAAAATTTATATCCACTGGGGAGATGGGGGTATATGCAACTTTTTTATCAAAGAATCAGCCTTGAGAAATCTTGATTTTTCTAGCGTTTTGTATAATTGGGATTGTGCATAAATTGGACTTTTATACAGGGAAAGGGGAAGAAGAATTCAAGATTTTGATTTTTTGCCTAAAATTGCGAATAGCGTTCGCCTTAGCTGTCAGCCAATTTCTGATCAAAACCAACAGGGGTGACTTAGAGGTTCAAAACCCACACTTGTATACGTTAAACGATCTTGCGTACCACACCCTCAAAAATACAGCCGTAGCAGTCATTCCAGCGATTTGCCAAAAGATGATAACCGCGAAACCACGGGCGCAATCGTAACAAAGGCTACCAAACAGAAAATTTAGTTTATCAAAGCTTCACAATCTCAAGGGGACTTTTCTTTCTTCCTTTACCCAACTATTTATTGAAATTTGTATCGTTGTAAGTAGAAACAGTAAAGAAACAAGCGACAGCCCACTCACTGGTAGGTGAAGTTATGACTCAACATAGATTCGATCTCCTGAACCCCCTGCGTCAACGGCTTGACCAACTGGAGATTCGCAATCCTGAGGTCGCTCAGTTTATTTATAAAGCGATTCCCGCTCAGTGTCCCTTCGAGCGAGATATCAAAATCTTGGGTCGCACCCTGTTTCACATTCCGCCAATGTGCAAGCTCAATCCTCTCTACGATCAACTGGTTGGCTTGCGATTTCGAGCAATGTGCTATCTCGTGGATGAGTGTGGTATTGATTTACAAGTCTGTTCTTAATTTCAGATGGCTCTGATTTTAGATTTTAGATTTCAGATTTTAGATTCACCACAAAATCCAAAACCCAAAATCCAAAATCTAAAATCGAACATTCAACGAGCCTGTTTCAGAATTTAATCGGCTGTGACTAATTCGGTGCTGCCACGAGCGCGGCGGCGCGTTAGAGAATTAAAGAGCATGAGACCAATTGCTTTGATCAAATTGCCTTCTAATTCTTGGAAAAGCTTCATATTCATGCCAAAGGCATCATTCGCTTCAGTCACAATGCGCTCTGCCGTGGCTTCATCAATCGGCAAGTCGTTCATTGCCTGCCGGTAGGTGGCTTTGAACGCTTTTTCGTCAGGAATTTCTGCAAACTCGTAGAAAGCGGTGCCTTCACCCTCTGTTAAGTTCATTCCCCGTTGGGCAATCCCTTTGAGGATTTGGCCACCAGACAAGTCACCTAGGTAGCGAGTGTAGGAGTGAGCGGCTAAGAGTTCAGGCGCAGAATTAGATACGTTGCGAATTTGCTGCACGTAAGCTTGAGCTGCCGATGAGGGAGCCACTTGTTCGCGCCAATTCGGGCCGTAGTAGTATTGCAGATCCTGCTCTAAGCTGGCCTTGCGGTTCAACTCAGGGAAGTAAAATTTAGAGACGATCGGGTGCTGCCGGTTGCGCTCCATCTCTTCTTCCATTGCGGAGTAGACGAAGTAGAGGTTGCTAACGAGCTTCCGATAAGAGGTTTTCTCAACGGTGCCTTTTAAGAAGCACTTGATAAATCCGACATTTTCTGCCATCGTGTGGGACTTCTTAGTGCCCTCACGCAATTTGGTCGCTAGATTACTGCTCATGCTAAATTTCTCAACAAAATTGACGGTGCAGGACGTTTGATGCGGCCCAAAGTCAAAAAGCCACCCCAAATTGTTAGGTTAAAGCGATTTGATGAGAAATTTCATTAAGATTTCTGAAGCAAATGCTTGGGGAATCTGGGAAAGGCTGCCGGTGCTTGGAAAAGAGCGTTTGCTGCCTATTTACAACTACGAGCGAACTCGTCTGATAGTTTGGTTTCACCCAGAGCGAATATGCCAAGTATTGCTAGCCTGTTATGGCGAATTTTTGACTTGCGCCGGCACTTCTATGTACAGCCGAACTTCAGCAAGTTTAAAGTTAACTGTTTTTGGTGTTGCTAAATGACTCATGATTTAACTAGGCAGAGGAACCGCCCCATACTTCAAATAGTGCCGCATTAACCGCAGTGAACACTTCAAGATCAAGCGCCAACTTGGAATAGCACAAGGTTTTGCGAGGTCATCGGCTCAGGTAATGCCTCAGTATTGTATTTTCCCCTTCGATACGAATCATATTGGTCTTGCTAACGATCTCGCAAAAGCTTTCGGTTTAGCGACGAACACTAGATTAAATTGGAACATTTGCGCCTTAAATAAGTGCAAATCCCCTCAAAGACATTTTTCTGCTGAGGGGATTTGAGGTGATCGCGTAGCAAGAAACTGACAGCTTTTTTTGAAACCTAGTCAATAATTTGTGGGCTGGGAGTTTGGGCATTGACATCTGCCTGAGACAAGCTAGGAATTGTCCAATTTGTCTCACCGGCTTTAAACACCTGAGCAGGAACCACATTCACTTCAATTACACCTGTCGCAGAACTTGTTCTTACAATCGACTGAGTGCCATCTACAAACTTGATCGCTACCGGCTCTGTCAACACTTGTGCTTCCGCATTGGGGCCGAGAACTACCTGAGTTCCCGCAGGTAGATAATATCCATCGCAATCCCAATCATCATCGGTTTCCTCACCCGCAGCCAGGTAATAGAGTTGTGTGGGAGACTTCTTCGGCTTGTTGGCATACACCGCTAGCGTCCCGGTGGTTTCGTTATGGCATTGTGCCCGCTTTTGAGCTGTTTCCATCACGTACTTCTGCTGTTGCAACTGGCTAAGTTTTTGCTGATAGGTTTCAGGTGTGTAACCGGCTTGCTCTGGATTGTTCTTAGCTTGCAGTAATTGATTGATGGCTTGCGTTACTTCTGTGTAATCCGTTCCCTTCGTGAAATCCTTGCCGGCCCAAGAAGGAGGGGCAATGATGAGGTTGGCCAGAAGCACCAGTGCGACGAGAGCAAGTTTGAGAAATTTCATGGAATACTCCTTCCTTTGAGATTACTGGACATTTCTACTAAAAATGTGGGGCAAAAGTTAGAAATGAGCTTGTGACTTTTGCCAGATGTGCAAGAAAGAAACATAGGTTTAGACTCGCACACCACTTGTCTACTTCTGAACTTTCAATAGTGATGCTTGGGTTTGTAGCGTTTGACTGATCGTTGTTATTACCTTCAGCAGGTAAAGACCACTAATCACGAGTGTCAGTACCGCTAATCCTGGATTTTCTAAAGTGCGGCTATCAACGAGAATCAACACACCTAAGCTAATCAAAACAAAGGGGACTAGATGATTGCCGTGACGAGTTAGATTGTCGGCGATTGCAGGAATTTTGGTTAATTGGTAGGCAGCAAGACACCACACACCTACTAGCGAGAAAAACACTCCTAGAATGATAACTAGATTTTGCCAGGTACAGCTGGCAAACAAGGGCATATAGATTCCAATGTTGTCACCGCCATTAGCAAAGGTTACCGCTGCCACACTATACGCCTGGGGTGAGATGAAACTGCTAAACCAAGAAGGCTGCGCTGGCGTTTCGTCTGATTCAGCATCATTTTCTGTATTGGCATTTACTAATCGGCTGATGCCGATTGCAATCGGAACCAATCCTAATAGCCCAATACAGGGACGCGGCAACAACAAACTCCCAAAGAAACTGGGAAGGCTGGCTCCAACTAGGGCGGCAAAGCCAAGATACTGTCCGGCAACGATGTGGCGCTTGCGAAAGATGGCGTTGACCTGGGAAAAGAACAACATCAAAATCAAAATGTCATCCAGGTTGGTTGCCGTGAAGGCGGTAAAGCCGGTTGAAATTGCCGTGATTAGTCCGTTCATGTTAGTTGATGCTCTAAATTCTGTTGTGCCTAAAGTCCGGACTCTACATCAACGTTGTAAATGTTAAGGGCTTCTTCTGTGGTGGTTGAATCTTTGCAGATTGTGGCTGTTTCAGAACGACAGGGGCTTGTTGCTTAGCGTTGATACCGGCTTGCGTGGATGCAACTGAGTTCATGTGTTACCTCTTGCACATTCAAATTCGTTTCATGCCTGTATGAGTGCGACCCTTCGTTTGTTTTATCTGTGCTGCACTCGGTATAGTTTCACAATACGCAGGTTATTCAATAAAATCAAATATTCTTATTTGTTCAATCGATAAATTAAAATAATGACTTGAATTGGCCTTATGCTCTGTAATTTTTAACCCCCAGTCCCCATAAGAGCATTGCTCCGATTCAAGGGTATTCCAGCCCCCCAGTTTTCCATCAACTCAGTTTATCCATTTAAAAAAAAAGAGTATTTGCTCTTATCAGTGGAGATGCATAGGATGAAGTTATGCTTTTTTGATGGATTCTTGTCAAGCAAGACCATCACTTGGGATAAAAGACAGAAGAACTTTTGGCAAACCTCTCTAGTTATCACAAGAGAACAACATGAAGAATCTTTTCAAGATGGTGCTAGTCCTACTAATTTTTGTGGTAAATCTAGCGATCGCCCAACCCTCTCTAGCAGATCGACCTAAGGTTTCTAAAAATCCTGACTATGTTCAGGTGACAAGAACACTAAACGGTTTGTCAGCACTTCAGGAAACTCAGGATCTTACTCCAGAATTGCAACAGCGAATTGAGGAGTTGACTTTGCAAAAAGCTGCAATCGAGTCGGGTGTCACCTGGGGGCAATGCAGTAATGAAACCGGCAATACAATCGCTATCATTGGCCCCGCCTCGGAGGAATCGAACACTGGTAATAACAATCTCTACTTCTTGGCAAACGGTGAGACAACTCCTGAAGGCTGGGATTGCCAAGGAATTTACCTACCCAGTGGTATCAACGTTGCAGGTATTGAGTCAACACCAGCTGTGTTCAAAATTCTGGATGGTACCCGTTTAGTCGCGAGCATTAATCCTGACAGCTCTGCGATTGAATTTAATCTGCCGGCGCTCAAGTCGTCCCAGGAGAATGAGCTGACAATTCCCAACGTATCGCAGAGATTTATTGAATCCCGCATTCCCAGTACGTTTACAGCAGTGGAACTTGACGATTAATGGGAGGAGTACAGGTGGGTTGACCGGCAAGCTCTTCAAATCAACCTGCCGTACAAAAAGGTATTTATTCTCCTAGCGCTCGTTGCCCTAGAAACAGTTCTCTCGGCTGATAATGCGGTTGCACTAGCGGCATTTATGCAACCCTTATCACGCCCAAAACAGCAAGGACAAGCGTTAAACTGGGGATTAGCAGATGCCTTCGTTCGACGGATTTCGTTGCTTTTCACGGCAACCTGGGTCATGCAATTCTGGCAATTTGAATTTGTTGGTGCGCTCTATCTTCTCTGGTTAGCCGGCAAGTATTTCTGGGAGCAATTTCGCACCGCACAGGAGATGATCTACATGGAGCCATCTCTAGAAGCTGCACCCACCTTTTGGCGAGTCATTTGGAGGGGTGTTTGCTTGGGGGTTCTCAAGACGAGCAGAGGCTCAAATGTCAGCCAAGCCATTCACAGTTTTGGTGGACTCAGTCACATTTAATTCCTTTGATTAACTAGCTCATTGTTACTCACTCATTAAGCATTATGGATTCTTTAATTGGATCATTAGATTCGCAAACTGTGTTAGTGGTTGCAGCGCTCGCTGTGTCATTTTTGCTCGTGATGTTGCTATTTAGAATGTTAAAAGCGGGTTTTGGGCTGATTTTGACAATTTTAGCGCTCGTAGTGGTATTGCAATCTGTCTTTGGCATCAGCCCCGGACAGTTGTGGGGTGAGATCGGAAATTTACCTCAAGATGCGATCCAGCTGGTAAAAAGCCTTGACTTGAATTCTCTGGTGTCTAGCTTCAATGGCTGAATACAGCATTCAATCACTTCTAATTATTAGCATTGCTGAAAAAGTAATGATATTTTAACCAAACTATTGCGTGGTTACATCATTACTCCTTCAGCAACACCCTGTTTTTCTCCGGTTTTAACCGTTCTGATGTCGTTATTCGTTCGGCTGGGGAGAATCTGGCTGTGGGGACTCGACTGGAGGAGATTTTTCCGCATTCCCATCAGGATTTTTAACAGCGCCTTCAGCATTATTTTTAGGGCTATTTTTAGGAGTGATAGAAGCACCGGCAGGCGTTTTATCTGGAGAAGTGCCTTGCGGTTGCTTATCCTGAGAAGGGTTCTGCGGTTTTTTATCCTTAGGGGTGGTTTCAGGTGGTTTAGAGTCTTTGTACTCCTTTTTCCATTCTAAGAGCGGTCGATCAACAGCATTTTCAAAATCTGTAGGCACCAGCAGCACCTCAATCGCTTCAAGCCGGTTCTCTGAGGGATTGGCTTGGGCGTACAAGAAGCTTTGATTGAAATCCGGCTTGCCCAAGATTAAGCGATGGGTTTGCTGATTTTTGAGCTTGACTTCTACAGTCCCCACCGGCTCATCTAAACCAAAGTCTTGGCGCTGCTTGGCTGGGTTCGTCATCACAATCGTGCGAGCGCTTTTACTACTGCTGAGCAAACTTAACAAGTAAGCCACTGATGCGTCACTTGCCGGCAATTTAGCCCCAGGCTTGGGTAAGGCGGCAGGTGTGGGAGAGGCTGTTGGCTTGGGAGAGGCTGCCGGCGAAGTTGTTGGTGCCGGCGTAGGTGAAGTTGTTGCTGTCGGTGAAGTTGTTGGTGCCGGCGTGGGTGAAGTTGTTGCTGTCGGCGTTGGTGAAGTTGCCGGCGTGGGTGTTGGTGCAAAAACCTGACCGGCAGTCGGTGGCTGACAGGTGGCTGGATTTGGGCTTGTAGCGGGCGTTTGAGTGGCGGCTGGAGTTTGTCCAGGTTTTGCGGCTGGGGTTAGAGCCGGTGGCAGGCAGGCTGCAGGAGCCGGCTGAGGTTGATCGGCCAAATCTACAACCGTCATCATCCAGCTTGTCTCTCCTGGTTTTGCCGGTTCTTTGTGACTCACTCGCTCAAACGCTAGGGTTTGTTTTGCGGTTTTTACCCTCAGAGATTGCACGTCATCTTCTTGAAAGGAAAAGATTTGCTGCTGCTTCGTCTTTGCCGCTTCTCGTTTAGGAGCCTCTTGAACCTCATAAACGTAAACAACCCCGCCCAAAAGCACTGCCGAGAGCATCAGAATTAGAGTAGATCGCTGCAATTTCATGGTGAATTCTGACGGTTAAAATGTTAGGGTTTAGTAAGCTTTTTATGTACAAATATAGTTAAATATCAAGTTCAGATTTTAGAATTTTAAATGGGATAAAAAGTCTCGCATCTAAAATCTAAAATCTAAACTTGTTAGCGCCGGCTCCACCACAAAGCCCCGGCAGAAAGCAAACCGACTGCCGGCAAAATCCTCCGAGACAACCAATCCAGTAAGGAGGCTTGCTCTGCAGTCATTGCGATTCTGCGGTTGGTTGTTTCTTTTGGGCGAATGGAAAGCGTTTGTGCATCCTGCTTGCTCAACCAGCTAATGGAATTGAGGAAAACATCTCCATTTAACTGCTGCTCGAACACGCCATCTGTAGCAAATTCAGAGTTACCGAAGACAACCATTCGAGCCTCTGTATTTGTCTGCGCCGGCTTACCTGCTGCCGGTGTTGGGGTTGGCGTTGGGGTCGGCGTTGGACTTGCCGGTGATACTGTTGGCGTTGGGGACGCTTCTATTGCCGGTAATGCCGTTGGGGTTGGCGATGGGGACGCTTCCGTTGCCGGTGATTCTGTTGGTGTTGGCGATGGGGACGCTTCCGTTGCTGGTGATGCCGTTGGCGTCGGCGATGGGGACGCTTCCGCCTTTGGCTTGTCTGTGGCTGCCGGCGAGGGTTGAGCTGCCGGCACCCCATCTTGGGCGATTTTTCGACTCAATGCCACTCCCAACATGAGTGGGCCTTGGCCATCAGTTTCAGCATTAAACTTTAATGGCTGGTTCTTCGGGTTGCTTTCCGCCCAACTGCGCTCATTGGTGATTAGCAGGGGAGTTTCCTCAATCCCCGGCACCTCGTTGGTTTGAATGGATCGTGCCCCTCGGTAGAAGGAGTAGCCCCCACTAAAATCTTTGGTGATGGGATGATTGCCATAATTCGTAATTAGAGGTTCAGCCGGCCCGAGTCCCACCAACTGTCCCTGTCCGGAAGCATCAATGACTAAGCGATTATCGAGGGTGACGCCCCAATCTTGCAACAGTGTATTTAACTTGGGATCGGTCGAGGGATCTACCATAACCAACACACTGCCACCCAGTTGCAGATATTGCCGCAGGGCTTTGCTCTCACCTTCAAACAGTGCCCGTTTTGGGCCGGCGATCACCACCACTCCCGCATCTGCCGGCACATCCTGCTGCTCAGCTAAATTGAGCGGTTCAATAATAAAATTTCTGTTTTCTAAAGACTTAACCGCTTGGTAAATTCCCCCATCTGCGGGCTTTAGAGAGCGCTCTCCGTGGCCTTGAAGGAAATAAACTTTAGTTTTTTCATCGCTGATAAGTTGGGCGATCCCATTGGTCAGTTTTACTTCGGTTAAGCGACTTTGTGGGTCAACATTTCCCAGAAACTGCTGCCGTTCGTTTGATTTGAGATGTACCTCTCCAAAGCGTGTCACGCCGTACTCTTGCGCTATCGCCGGCTGCAGTTGGGGATCAACATACTCATAACTAAACTTTGAGCCTCCCGAACGTTGGTAATTTTGTAGCAATAATTGGTCTGAAGGATTCGGCACACGATCAAAGATCGAAACCTTCACAGGTTGCTCTAAATTACTCACCAATTGCTGAGTTTGAGGGGCTAAGCTAAACAGTTGATTTTCTGTTAAATCCACTCGCACTAAATAGCGATTGGCTAAAAAATTCATTAGCCCCAAAATCACTAGCACTGACAGCGTAGCCGCCACAGCATTCGTACCGGCTTGGGTGGAGCGCTTACCCAAAAAGCTCAGTACCAAACGGCCTTGAAACAACAGCCACAACCCTAAAATTACAATGCCGGCAATTGCCAGTGCTGCCGGCACCGGCAGCCAACTGCCTGAAACAAAGGCAGCCGATAAGCCCATTACAATCAAAAACGGGCCTATCCAAAAACCGCCTGATTTCCAAAAATTTTTTAACTGTTTCATCGGGTGTCAATCCACCTAAAGTTTCAACTGCCCCATCCTAAATCCCCTAATTTTGGGGCAAAACTAAGAGCGCTGAAATCTCAACGTTTCAATCGATTGAGCCGTTAGAAATACGCCTAGAATAATGTAACTTGCAAATAGAACCAGATTGCTAGTATCAACGACCCCTCGCACCAAATTTGCGTAGGGCTTGAGTAAGGATAGCGATCCCAGTACCTGCCAAACTGGGCCACCTACTCCGCTTGCGAGCAAATCGATCACGGATAGGAACACAACCACAACAAATGTAATAATTGCCGCCAAAATCGTGCTGTCTGTCAGAGAAGAAATGAACATTCCCAAGGATAAAACACTGGCAGCTAGCAACAGCAGCCCTAAATGCCCTAACAAGGGAACGCTCAGTGGCATAGGTGGGTTGGCAGCACTCAGGGCGATCAACTCACACGCTAAAATCGGCAGCATCATGGTGGCAAAAAAGGTCAGCACTCCTAGTAATTTACCTACTGCTACTGCCCAGTTCGTAATCGGTGAAGTTGCCAGCAGCTCTAAGGTACGGCTTTTGCGTTCTTCGGCATATAAACCCATTGATAGAATGGGCAAGATGTAGAGTGACAGCTGCCCCATAAATCCTAAGAAGAACTGCAAAAATTGATAGGGCACATCGACTGGCGGCATGACAACGCCGGTTTGCTGTACCTGAATATCCATTAAAGCCGCTTGCCGAATTACGCCTTCTTGCCCCAGTAAAATCGCTGTAAAAAATACCCCAGCGATCAGCCAAAAGAAGCCGGCGATTGCATAAGCGACCGGCGAGACAAAGTAGTTCTGTAACTCTTTGCGGTAAATCGCGATAATATTTCCGAGCATTACTTTCATTTACAGCCCCGCTCTCACAGTCAAAATGCAGCTGGGCAAAATCAATTACCCTTGTCTGAGCTTTACACCGGCATCACGCCCACAAGTCTGAGCGGACATCGTCATTCTCATTTTCTGGTGTCTTGGGCGCTGCTTCAACACCGGCAGATTCACTTTCTGGCGTTTCTTCGGCGATTTTCCCACCCGAATCTTGGACAGACGACTCCTCGCCCGTTTCTAAGACTTCTGGCGTTTCTGGCGCTTGTTCACCCCCGGAAAATAAAGATGCCGGTGGTTCTTCTTCTCTGGTCACTTCTAAAAATACATCTTCCAGGCTGCTGCGCGTGCGTCGCATTTCGTATAAATTCTGCCCTGCTGCCACTAACGCTGCGACAATATCTGGTGCCGGTTCAATCCCAGATCGCGATAATACGCGCAGCCGGTGGCGATTTTCCAAGGCGCGTTCAGTACGGATTGGTTCGACCGAAATCACGCCTGGGATAGCTTGCAGCCGCTGCTGAGCTTCCCCCATATCTCCTTTTAACTCCAATTCATAACCGGCGGCACTGTCCGAGGTATCAGTTGCCACGACGCGCCCACGATTGATAATGGCCCACCGGCTGCACGTCATGCTAACTTCCGGCAAGATATGGGTGGAAAGAATAATCGTATGTTCGCCGGCCAGACTTTTGATCAAATTCCGCATATCGATAATTTGGCGGGGATCAAGTCCGACTGTGGGTTCATCTAAAATAATCACCGGCGGATCATGAACAATGGCTTGAGCGATGCCGACACGCTGCTTGAACCCTTTGGAAAGCTTGCGAATCAAAACTCTACGCTTTTCAACAAGATTGCAGCGCTTTAATGCTGAGTCTACTTGCCGATCCCGATCTCCTGCCGGCACTTGTTTGAGCCTTGCAACCAAATACAAAAATCCCTCAACCGTCATTTGCGGGTAAAGCGGCGGGAGTTCCGGCAAATATCCGATCCGCTGCCGGACTGCCATTGAATCTTCATGCACTTCAAAGCCGGCAATTCGAGCGGTTCCAGTTGTGGCCGGCAGATATCCAGCCAAAATCCGCATCGTTGTTGTTTTTCCGGCTCCATTTGGCCCTAAAAACCCTAAAATTTCTCCTGGCGGCACGGCAAACGTGACATCTTGAATTGCCGCTGTCGAGCCGTAGATTTTGCTTAAATGCTCAACTTCAATCATTTAGAGTCTAGCTTTTAAATTGTCATTTGTTTGCGGCTAATGACTCTACGCTAATTGTGATCAACGATGAGTGATTCGCCCTTAAAAATTAACAAAATGAGGTTCTTGTTTCTTTGCCGCCAGTTCGGCAATCGGCTTCCAGTTAAGAGCATCTTGCAGTAAGGCTTGATAGCCGGCGACATTTGGATGCAGTCCATCCGCACCTAAACGCGATCTCTGCCATTCCTCGCCACGAGCCATCCACTGCTCGAAAATGTCTAGATAGGGGATTTGCCGGTCTAAACAAGCTTGCCGCGTGGCTTCTTTGTAACGGTACTGATCGGTGTGATTGTAGTAGAAACAATTTAAAAATGGCATTTTTGTTTCATCCACCGGCACCATGCCAACAAACAATACCGGACACAGCCTTTGTGACAGGTCTAGCAAGTTGGCCAAATCTTCTTGAAACACATCAAACTCAATATAATTTCGCCCATTCGGTCGGGATAGCCGAGCGCAATCATTCAAGCCGACAGATAGAAGCAGCACATCCGGTAATCGATTGCGGAGTTCGCCGCGATGCCGGAACTCCATTTCTAACCGTCCGGCGACTTGACGGACGCTATCACCGCGCACGCCTAGATTATAAAGCACGTGGCCGGCGCTGTCGGGGAACATCCATCGTCGGCGTAACCGCTCTACCCAGCCGCCCCCTTCCGGATCGCCGAATCCATAGACTATACTATCCCCCAAAGCCACGATCTTGAGTGGGTGGGGATTGGCTTGGTGTAAGGATTTAGAAACAGGAATTTCTAGGGTTTGCATGAAAAAACTACAACTTTAACGCAACAACCAATTGAATGAGACTCTAACGTTGGATTGTATCGTTTTCAAATCTTCATTTAACTATAAAAATCTATATAAAATCTGGGGGAAAAAGTGCTTTATCCCACAAATGTCCCTCGATTTAGTCCTTCATCGCCTGTTTCCTAAAAGTGTATGCACCTAAATTGCATTGTAACTTGACCTTTTCCAAGAAATGCGCTCCTTGCATTTTAATCATGCAAGCATAGCATGGGATGCGCGATGAGTTATAAAATGCAAACTAAGTGTCAGGGGCAGAGCGGTTTTTATAAGGGCTTCATAAGAAATTCAAATAAACAGCCCAAATCTGAGTGAGAATGGGGCGGTGATGTCAGGAACCCTCAAAATCTTCTTGAAAACACCTGATAAAATGGAGCGAGCGTCCAACAACTCAAAATTTTTATGCTTAAGCGTTCTCCCTTTGATACCACTCAACTGATGCGGCGGGCTGAAGAGCTGATTGGTGCGGCATCCAATCGCTACCGGATTACAGTGCAGGTTGCTAACCGCGCTAAACGCCGGCGCTTTGAAGACTTTGATAATCCAGATGACCCGATGATGAAGCCGGTGCTTCGAGCGATTATAGAGATGTCGGATGAGCTGACTCACGACGAAATTATTAGCGACTCGACGAAATTATCGGCGACTCGACACAGAAGCGATTGAGAAAGCACGCGCTACAACCGGAAAGTGGGGATCGAGTGAGGAAAAGCATCAGCAAGCAATGCATGAAAACCAAATGGCTGCCGGCTTTGAACACTCAGCAGCGAAGGTGGTGTTTGGCGCTTATGGCGGTGCTTGCTGTAGCTGTAACGTTTATGACACCGGCACTGAAGGAACTGGGAAACTTTGGGATGCTGCGCCCCCAGCCGGTTTTTGCTCAGCAAGCTAAATCAGTTGAGGCTGGGGCGCAAGTATACCAGCGCCTGCCAGATTTCCCTCTAGAAAACAGTTACGTCAACAAGGAGACAGGACAAGTCGATCCGGATAACACGCTCGTCAGTCGCTTGATCCGGTATCACATATATGTAAAAGGGCGTCCTCCTAACTATCGGTTGGATTGGAAACTCACGCTGGCAGACTATTTAGGTGCAAATGAGTTGATCGAAGAGACGCTGTATCCGGGACGGGATGTTTTGCAAGAAAACCCGATGGATAAGGATCTCGCTGCAATTAGCCGGTTGAATCGCACCCAGCGGGATGCGTTGATTCAAGCTCTCGTGACGATCTTCAATCCCAATTATGAAAATATTGCCGAACCGTCACCGACTCTGAATCCAGCACCCGATCCTCCACAAACACCGAGGCGCAAACCTCTTCCTCAAGCGGGAGATGCCGATCTGCTCAAGCATCAAAAATAACCGGCAGCCAAATCTGTAGGGGCGCTAGCGCAGCGTGCCCCTACAGAGGTTCGCCGCTTTACCCTTCCGGATTGCCTGAGCAATCGATTGAAATCACTACAGACTTGAGGGGGCACCGGCATCTCAATAATTAAACCCTCAATATCTCTTAGCTATAAGTAAATTTAATTTCTACAGATGAGAGCAGGGTGCCCCGAATCATACATCCTTAATTTGTCGCCTCAACGGGGTGATTTTCCTCTACCCATTCTGTAGCAAGCAAAATTATGCCCACGCTTTACGTCAACCCAGCCGGCGGGAACGATTCGGCTGCCGGCACACAGTCTGCCCCTTTAAAAACGCTTTCTAAAGCCCTTAAGCAAGCACCAACCGGCACCACCGTTCAGTTAGCAGCCGGCGCTTACAGGGCTGCCGGCGGTGAAGTGTTTCCCCTTCTTATCCCATCCGGGGTTACAGTTGTCGGCAACGAAGCCAAAAAAGGCAGCGATATTTTAATTGAAGGCAGTGGAGTTTATAAAAGCCCGACATTTTCAGATCAAAACATCACACTTCGGCTAGAAAATCAAGCCCAACTGCGGGGAGTAACCGTTACAAATTCCGCCTCTCGCGGCACCGGCGTCTGGGTGGAATCGACAAATCCCACAATTGCGAACAATACCTTTACTAATTGCGCCCGTGAAGGGGTCTACGCCACCGGCACAGCGCAGCCCCTCGTCATTGATAATATTTTTGTCCAGAATATCGGCAATGGTATTTCCTTTGTGCGGACTGCTAAGGGGGAAGTGCGGCGCAACGTCTTTAAAAAAACAGGTTACGGGCTAGCAATTGGTGAAAATGCGGCCCCTTTAGTGGCAGATAACCAAATATTCGAGAATCGCATCGGTTTGGTACTGAATGGTGAAGCCAGGCCGGTACTCCGCAAAAATTTAATCGAGAAAAATCAGCAAGATGGTCTCAATGTCTCGGCTAAATCCTTCCCTGACTTAGGCAACAGTCAAGACCCCGGTGGCAATATCCTGCGCGGTAATGGCCTATACGATCTGCAAAATGCCACATCAACTCAGCTCATTTCTGTAGGGAATCAGCTAAATCCGACGCGAGTTAAGGGATTGGTGGATTTTGTGTCTAGTACCGTGCCCACTCCCACCCCGACTCCAACCCCAACGCCGGCACCCGGATCTGTCAGCTTAAAAGATATTGCCGGTCACTGGGCACAAGCTTTCATCCAGGCAATGGTCAGCAAAGGGTTTATCAGCGGGTTCCCCGATGGCACCTACAAGCCAGAAGCGAATATAACTCGCGCCCAATATGCCGCCTTGGTTGCCAAGACTTTTAACCTCCCAGCGCAGAAACCGGCGATCACATTCTCGGATATCGGGATTGATTTTTGGGGCTACTCTGCGATTAAAAAGGCAAGTGAGATGGGCTTTATCTCTGGGTTTCCAGATGGTACGTTTCGCCCCAATGATAATTTGACTCGCGTGCAGGCGATTGTGTCTTTGATGAGCGGTTTGCAACTGGGCGGCGGCAATCCGAATTCGCTGTTAGTTTACAGTGATCGCGCCCAGATTCCCAGCTACGCCACAGACAAAGTGGCATCTGCGACTGAAAAACGCATTGTGGTTAATTATCCGCAAGTGAAGCAACTCAACCCAATGCGGGATATAACCCGCGCTGAGGTTGCAGCACTTGCTTATCAGGCGTTGGTTGCCACCGGCAACGCGAGTGCAATCAACTCTAGCTATATCGTCACCGCTTAATTAAGGGGTGGGACTGCTCACTCCTGTTGATCCCACTGAACCGGGGATCGAGAAATTAAGGGCGTACTGTTGTGTGCGCCCTTGAGTTTTATCATGGAAAGATACTTACATTGCCCTTCTATAAAGTTTGATTGCGGAATTATGGCTCACATACAATTTTCAAAGGGAATCACAGAAGACGCGGTGCCTGATGTGCGGCTGACTCGTTCTCGTGATGGCAGCAATGGGGCCGCTACCTTTTATTTTCAAAATCCGAAGGCGCTCAGTCAAGATAGCACCGATGAGATTACGGGGATGTACTTGATTGATGAAGAAGGCGAGCTTTACACGCGGGAAGTCAAAGCCACATTCGTCAATGGCAAACCTGAAGCCTTAGAGGCGATTTATGTGATGAGATCGCCGGCTGATTGGGAGCGGTTTATGCGGTTCATGGAACGCTATGCTGAAGAAAATGATTTAGGTTTCACAAAATCTTGATTTCTAGGTGAACTTAAGGGCTATTTGCCTGAGTTCCCAGGACAATTAAGAATGACGAAAAAATTCTTAATTCTTACGTCTCAACGTTTTATTCTGGCTTCGCGCTAGTAAATGCG
This sequence comes from Microcoleus sp. FACHB-672, assembly GCF_014695725.1. NCBI lineage: Bacteria > Bacillati > Cyanobacteriota > Cyanophyceae > Oscillatoriales > Microcoleaceae > Microcoleus > Microcoleus sp. FACHB-672. The sequence continues at coordinate 86,893 of NZ_JACJOU010000022.1, forward strand.
ATGGTGGAAATTCCTCACCCCGACTCAGATAAAATGACAGTGAATTGTGCTGTCATTACGGTTAGTGATACACGCTCCCTAGAAACTGACAAAAGTGGCCAGTTGATTCAGCAGTTGCTGATTGATGCCGGTCATACAGTGGGAGCGTACACCATCGTTAAAGATGAGCCTGAACAAATTCAAGCGCGGCTGCAAGCGTTAAGCGCTCGCGCTGATTTGGATGTTGTAATTTTTAATGGGGGCACCGGCATCGCTAGGCGAGATACAACGTATGATGCGATTGCCGACTTATTAGAAAAAACTTTGCCTGGATTTGGCGAGATATTTCGCTGGTTAAGCTATCAAGAAATTGGGTCGCGTGCCATCGCTTCGCGTGCGATTGCTGGGGTTTTTCAATCTAAATTAGTGTTTTCGATTCCCGGTTCGTCCGGTGCGGTGAAGCTCGCTGTTGAGAAGATAATTATACCTGAATTAATTCATTTAGTCAAACAATTGCGGCAACCTTCTTGAGTGTTCAAGCCATTAAAAATCGCCGCGATAGAATAGTAAGATATCCCTCATCGATTCTGTAGACAGATTCAGAAACCTGGCTTGCCGGCTAAGCTCTGCAATTTTATAGAATTAGTAAAACTTGCATAGTTTATAGATTATGTTATAATTACTACAGAAATTAATTTTCAGAAACCTTTAAAATTACCGGCGCTTCGAGAGCGGTAATGATTTCTGAATAATTGATGACAGTGTGCGTCTGCCTTTCAAAAACTAACCGTTTTTAGGCAGAAAAGGTCATTTCTTATGAGTCAAGCGTTTATTGATCGAATTGTAGAACTCACCAACCTTGAGCGCAGTAAAGCAGGGTTGCCGGCACTACAATTAAACAGCCAGTTGACGAGTTCCGCTCAAGGTCACAGCCAGGAGATGGCGCTGCAAGACTATTTCAATCATACAGGATTAGATGGTTCTACAGCATCGACTCGCACTAAAGCCGCAGGGTATCAAGGTTCCTATAGTGCGGAAAATATTGGGGCCGGCTACTCCACACCCGAAGAAGCGATACAAGGCTGGATAAATAGTTCGGGGCATGCGGGAAACATTCTCAATCCTAATATTAACGAAATTGGGGTTGGTTACTACTATCTTCCCAATGATACCGGCAGCACAAATGGGAACTACTACTGGACACAAGTTTTTGGGAAAAGTGTCGGGGTTTCTCCTACACCCTCGCCGACTCCGATACCCATTCAAAGGATCGGAACTAATGGCAGTGAAGCGCTTACAGGCAGCACCGGCAATGACATCATTTTGGGATTAGGTGGCAATGATACCGTGAGTGGTGCTGCCGGCAATGACTATGCAAATGGCAATATTGGCAACGATACTGTGAAAGGCGATGCCGGTGACGATACAATTCTTGGGGGTCAAAATGAAGATTTTGTGATGGGAGGTGCCGGTGATGATCAGATGGTAAACGGCAACAAAGGTAACGATCAAGTCTATGGGGGAGATGGCCACGACATCGTACATGGAGGGCAAAATAATGACTCGGTTTTTGGAGAAGCCGGGGATGACGAGCTCTATGGAGACTTAGGTGCAGATACTTTAATTGGGGGTGCCGGTGCTGATACCTATGTTTTGCGAGCGGATGCTACTGATATTATTTACTTCACCGATGGAGAAGATTTTATTCGTTTGCCGACCTTTGTATATTTTGATGAGCTCCGGTTCAATAAAGGCTCCGATCAATACGTTCAAGATAACCAATTAGAAACACAGATTCTCAATACGACGACGGGTCAAGTGTTGGCTGTACTCCCCGGCATTGACCCTTCTTCGCTCAATTGGAGTGATTTTCAATAATAGGGAGTGATTTTCTCCTAGGAGTTTAAACCGCCTTTTTCTGAGTGCCAGGGCGAACCTTAGCTTCGCCCTGACTCATTACATCACTGAAACCAAACAAGTTTTTGCAGCACAGAATTTTCAGGAGTACAAACATGAAAAGCTTAAGCAAGTTTGCCGGCAGGAATGTGAAGCACTCGCCTTTATATTTTTGATGCCCGAAATTCGTCTAAACGCGGCACAAAAAGAGCGACTTTTTCTGCCGTTTCCAGGTGAATGACCTTAAAAGATGTAAGTTTGCCAAGCATGGCATTTTCTAAGAGTACTTTTTGGTTTTTTTGATTTAACCGGGAAAAATCGCTGAAATTTTAAGCAATTTTAGCGATTATCAACCATCCACTTAAATCTCAAAATGCTATGAATCAGCCGGCTTCCCCACAAACTGGCGCAGTGCCTCAATAATCTTCACATTCGCTGTGGGAAACGGATATTGATCAATCTCATCCAACGTTACCCAGCGAATTTCATCACACTCCAAAGGCTGGGGAATCCCGCTAAGGTGCCGGCAGTGATAAACATTTAGCGTCACCCGAAAATGAGTGTAGGCGTGTTCAATCGTTATTAAATGTTCGCCTACTTCAATATCAATCGCCAACTCTTCCTGAATCTCGCGCTGAATACAGGCTTCCAGCGTTTCCCCTTCCTCTACTTTACCGCCCGGAAATTCCCACAAGCCGCCCAGCAGTCCAGTTTGCCGGCGCTTATCAATCAGAATCTTTCTTTCGTCATTCCAAATGACGGCAACACCAATAATTTTATGGGGGATAGGAGCAGAAACTTCTCGCATGGGTAGCTCAGATTGCATCCCTAAATTATAAGCCTCACAGTGCGACTGCCAAGGACAAAGTAGGCAAGCGGGATTGTGCGGCGTGCAGATCGTTGCCCCTAAATCCATCAATGCTTGGTTGAAGTCTCGCGGATTTTCGGGATCAAGAAGCGTTTCCGACATCTGCCATAATTGCTTGTTTGCCTTCGCCGGCGGCACCGGCAGCGCCATTAATCTTGCCAAAACTCGCTTTACATTCCCATCCAGAATTGCCACCGGCAGATTAAATGCCAAGCTGAGGATGCCGCCGGCAGTCGTGCGCCCAATTCCTGGTAAAGCTAAGACTTCCTCCAGCCGGTGGGGAAACACGCCCCCGTGATGATCTACAATCTCCTGAGATGCCTTGTGTAGATTCCGCGCACGGGCGTAGTAACCCAAACCTTGCCAAGCCTTCAAAACATCTTGCAAGTCTACGGCTGCCAGATGTTCAATGCTGGGAAACTTTGCCAGCCAACGCTCATAATAAGGAATCACCGTCTTTACCTGCGTCTGCTGGAGCATAATCTCCGACACCCAGATTTTGTAGGGTTCAGGGGTGAGCCGCCAGGGTAAATTTCGATGGCTGTAATTATACCATAAAAGTAGCGATTTTCGCAAATCTAAAACAGTAGAATTCGGCAGACTATCTTGCGTGTCTGCCGAACCCTTGGGGGAATAGAATTTTAATGGGGCTTTTGGCAAGCGCACCTTAACCTGAACTCTACTTACTCTTCGTCAGAAATACTGCTTTCAGCCAACTGTAATGACTTCTCAAAAGTCATTCTTTGCTCAGCGTTGCGGAGAAAGTAGCCGCTCATCATCGCTGAAGCTAAAAGTCTGCCGAGGTGTTCGCGGCTAGTCGTTACGTTAACATCGAAGTGTTCTGAAGGTAAGTTCCCTAACAACCCGACAATGTTGCGTTCCATTACCTGAAACACTTCAGTAGAGCTAGGTTTAGATAGCTGAGCAACGATTTCAGGATTCATCGATTGCACATAGTGCCACAGCAAATTGCCAACTTCAGGCTCGCCAGTGTAATTTTCGGGAGTGCGATTGGATTGGTTATTCACCTTAAGTACCTCCTAGCAGCAGAAGCTCCCGTTTCTCTCAGTAAAGTCGTTGATGTCAGGAACTTCAATTACGTTAACTTTACTTTTCTACATACTAATGTAACAGTCTCAATGAAGCTGGGCAGTGGGTGCAACCGAACCTAAAGAGACGGGTTCCTCACCGATTTTCAAATTTTAGATGAGTGGCTTTAAAAAAGCGATCCCCCCTAGCACTGAGCGAGGGGGGATCTACAACCTAAAATCGATTTAGCTGGCTACATATTCGCCCATATCGGCTTTGCGCTTGCGAAGCTTAGTCAGCGCCTCGCGTTCGATTTGGCGCACCCGTTCTCGGCTAATATTGAGCCGATCGCCAATTTTTGCCAGCGTCATCGCTTGTCCATCTTCCAACCCAAAGCGCATCGACAGCACTTGCCGCTGTTGGGGTGTCAGATCAGCCATAATCGACTCTAGATCAGCCCGCAAAGAAGACTGTACCGCGAAATCTTCCGGAGAAGGGCCGGTGTCTTCCAACAAGTCGCCAAGTTCAGTATCTTGGTTATCGCCAACGCGTAAATCCAAGGATAGCGGTTGACGTGCTCGTTCCAGGTATTCTCGAATTTGCTTAGGCGTTAATTCAAGTTCCTGAGCAAGTTCAGTAACTGTTGCGGCGCGTCCCAAGTTTTGGGCGAGATAGCGCTGCGCCTTTTTAATTTTGTTGAGTTTTTCGGTAATGTGGATGGGTAGGCGAATGGTACGGCCTTTTTCCGCAATGGCGCGGGTAATGGCCTGACGAATCCACCAGTAAGCGTAGGTGGAAAAGCGATATCCTTTAGTAGGATCAAATTTTTCCACACCCCGCTGCATTCCGATCGTGCCTTCCTGAATCAAGTCCAGGAGATCCACATTGCGCTTAATATATTTCTTAGCAACGGACACGACCAAACGCAAATTAGCCTCAACCATCTTGCGTTTTGCGACTTCACCGACTGCTATCGTCTGCTGCAAGTCTGCTTCAGACACTCCAGCATACTGCGCCCACTCAGCCTCTGTTGGCTCATAGCCCAGGTTAGCAGCCAGTTCTTCTCTTTTTTCTTGCAGTGCCGTGGAGCGCTGAACCTGCTTCCCCAGCAAAATTTCCTGCTCGTGAGTCAGCAGGGGCACCCGGCCTATTTCTCGCAGGTAAGTGCGGACTAAATCCGTGGAAGTCTGAGCAGTCTTCATGGCAGTATGTCGGAGTGTAGATAACGAGGGGTTGGAGTCATGATGCTAGTGTAGCCAGCCGATTGGGGGTATTGGCAAGCTTTCCGACAGCTAAGGAATATCCGGCAACCCATCCGCTGAATCAGGGGCGCTGAACTCCAGCTGACATTACGACCGTTCGTGGATCTTAACAGGAATTGGAACGAGTTCAGATTGAGATTCAGCCTGAGCTTGAGTCACTGACTGGATTACAAGCGCAGCCAGAGCAGCTGCAGCGACCAAGATAATTGCGAATGTCATATAGTTTCTTAACTGGAATTGTACTATGTTAACTATTGTAACATTTCTGAAAGGATTGTCTACTCCCCCGGATCAATTTTCCGGATCGACCCTTTAAAAGAGCGTGTAAAGAATTTATTTGTAGAGATTAGCCAAAAATTTTTTTTCTGAGTGCATCAAGGGAAACAAAATAGTAGCAATTTTCTCCAGGCGGCTGTATCTGCCTAAAGATCGGTTATGTTAACTTTTCTAAAAATCTACCGATCTCAAAAAAAAAATCCCCTGCTATGGATGGCAGGGGAGAGGAGTTTGGGAAGCTTTTGAAGAATTAATTAAGAAATTCTTCCTTTATGATATTTTGTGCTAGTTAAATGTAGTCTTGCAAAGCTTTGACTTCTAGCGGTTGAGAGGTGAGAGAGCGGATGCCAGAGGCGGTTGCTTTGGCACCGGCAATGGTGGTGACGATGGGAATTTTGTAATTTAAAGCAGTGCGGCGGATCAACCGGCCCTCGGCTTGGGCGTCTTCCCCAGAAGGCGTGTTAATAATCAGCTGAATCTGCTGGTTTTTAATCGCATCGAGGACATTAGGCCGGCCTTCATAAAGCTTAAGCACCAGTTGCACCTCTTTCAGCCCGTGTTCTTGCAAAACGCGACGGGTGCCGGTGGTTGCCAAAACCTTAAAGCCCAACTCCATTAAATCCTTAACAACCGGCACAACGGCAGCTTTCTCCCGATCCGTCATTGACACAAACACAGTGCCAGACAGGGGCAAACGCTGGCCGGCTCCTAATTCCGCCTTCGCAAATGCCGTACCAAAATCGGTATCAATGCCCATCACCTCGCCGGTGGAGCGCATTTCTGGACCCAAAATTGTATCCGAGCCGGCAAACTTATCAAACGGCAGCACCGCTTCTTTCACAGAAATATGCTGGGGAATAATCTCCTCAGTGAACCCTAAAGACTCCAGGGTTTCACCAGACATCACCCGCGATGCCATCTTAGCTAAGGGAACGCCAATCGCCTTCGAGACAAACGGCACCGTGCGAGAGGCGCGGGGGTTAGCTTCCAGAATGTAAACCTGTTCGCCCTGGACGGCATACTGGATATTCATCAAACCCACCACCTTCAGTTCCTTCGCCAGTTCCACTGTCCAAGTCCGAATGGTGTCTAAGACATCCGACGAGAGGGTGATGTAAGGAATTGAGCAAGCCGAGTCCCCAGAGTGAATGCCGGCCTCCTCAATGTGTTCCATGATGCCACCGATGACCACACGCCCTGTATGATCCGCGATCGCATCCACATCGACCTCAATCGCATTCTCCAAGAACTTATCAATTAAGATCGGGTGATCTGGCTCCACCTGAACCGCAAAAATCATGTAACGTTCTAGCTCAAGGTCAGAATAGACAATTTCCATTGCCCGTCCACCTAACACATAGCTAGGACGCACCACCACCGGATAGCCAATTCGCTTGGCTACCACCAAAGCATCCTCAAAATTCCGGGCCATCCCATTCGCAGGCTGCTTAATATCGAGGTGGCGCAAAATTTTCTCAAACCGTTCCCGATCTTCAGCAGTGTCGATCGAGTCGGGAGAGGTGCCCCAGATTTTAGTCTTCACTCCTGAATCCGGGTTGCTGAGTGCTTCAGTCAGGAACTTTTGTAAGGGAACCGCCAGTTTCAGGGGTGTTTGGCCGCCGAATTGGATGATGATGCCTTCGGGGTTTTCTGCCTCGATGATGTTAAGTACATCTTCTTTGGTCAGGGGTTCAAAGTAGAGACGATCACTGGTGTCGTAGTCGGTGGACACGGTTTCTGGGTTGGAGTTGACCATAATCGTCTCAAACCCTTGCTCCCGTAAGGAATACGAAGCATGACAGCAGCAATAGTCAAACTCAATTCCTTGGCCGATGCGGTTAGGGCCACCACCCAGGATCATGACTTTGCGTTTGTCAGAGGGGATGATCTCGGTTTCTTCTTCGTAGGTGGAGTAGTAGTAAGGCGTTGTGGCTTCAAACTCGGCGGCGCAGGTGTCTACCAGTTTGTAAGCCGGCTTGATTCCCATCTGTTTTCGATAAGCGCGAACTTCGTCCTCATGGGTTTTGGTGGCGTAGGCGATTTGCCGATCACTGAAGCCTTTTCGCTTAATTTCATAGACTTGTTCTTTTGTCAAGTCCTTTAACTGAGTCCGCTTCAGGAATTTCTCCGTTTGCAGCAAATCCTCCAACTTGTCTAAGAACCAGGGATCAATGCCTGTGAGTTCGTAGATTTCCTCAACCGTCATGCCCATTTGCATGGCGTGGCGGACGGTGAAGATGCGTTCGGGATTGGGGGTTCGCAAACCGGCCCGAATTTGCTCTAAGCTGGGCAAGACTTCTTGCCGGTCGCAACCCCAGCCGGCGCGTCCAGTTTCCAGGGATCGTAGGGCTTTTTGCAGAGATTCTTGGAAGGTGCGACCCATTGCCATCGCTTCTCCCACGGACTTCATCTGGGTTGTGAGTGTCGATGTGGTTCCGGGGAATTTTTCAAAGGCAAACCGGGGGACTTTTGTCACCACATAGTCAATGGTGGGTTCAAAGCTTGCCGGGGTTTTCTTGGTGATGTCGTTGGGAATTTCATTGAGGGTGTAACCGACGGCGAGTTTGGCGGCAAACTTGGCGATCGGGAAGCCGGTGGCTTTGGATGCCAAAGCAGAGGAACGGGAAACGCGGGGGTTCATCTCAATGACGATGAACTCGCCGGTGGCTGGATTAACGGCAAATTGAATGTTTGAGCCGCCGGTTTCGACGCCGATCTCGCGGATAATTTTAATCGAAGCGTCTCGCAGCCGTTGGTATTCCTTATCGGTAAGTGTTTGCGCCGGCGCAACGGTAATTGAGTCGCCGGTGTGAATCCCCATCGGGTCGATGTTTTCGATGGAGCAGATAATGACCACATTATCCGCCAGGTCCCGCATCACTTCCAGCTCGTATTCTTTCCATCCCAAGAGCGACTGCTCAATCAAGATTTGCGACGTCGGCGACGCATCGAGGCCGGCTTGGGCCATTTCTTCAAATTCTTCTTGGTTGTAGGCAATGCCGCCGCCACTGCCGCCGAGGGTAAAGGCCGGTCGAATAATGATGGGATAGTAGCCAATTTGTTTGGCAACCGCCTTAGATTCGTCGAGCGTCTTGGCAATTCCCGAAGGACAGACGGCTACGCCTATCCGCGCCATCGCCTCTTTAAACAGCAGCCGGTCTTCAGCCATCTCAATCGCCGGCAACTTTGCGCCAATTAACTCTACGCCGTACTTTTCCAGAACGCCATTATTAGACAAAGTCACCGCCAGGTTCAACGCCGTTTGACCTCCCATCGTAGGCAGAAGGGCGTCAGGTCGCTCTTTGGCGATGACTTTTTCTACCATTTCTGGCGTCAACGGTTCGATATAGGTGCGGTCTGCGGTTTGCGGGTCTGTCATAATGGTGGCCGGGTTAGAATTAACCAGCACCACCTCATATCCTTCTTCGCGCAGCGCTTTGCAAGCTTGGGTGCCTGAGTAATCAAACTCACAAGATTGGCCAATCACAATGGGGCCAGAGCCAAGCAGCAGAATTTTGTGAATGTCGTCGCGGCGGGGCATACCTGATTTTAGATTTTAGATTTTAGATTTTAGATTAGCAGTAGCAACTGAGGACTTCGCACTCCCAGAAGATCAGGGAAGACGTGACCGCTGATTGCTAAATCCAGTTTATTTTAAGAGGTTTCTACTAGGAGTTGCCGGATTTTATCTGCGAGTTTGCCAATTTTTGATGACATGGCGCATGGGGAAGAATCCAGCCGGTTCCCCTAATCCCTGTGTTGCCGGCATTAATGCTCAATTTTTAAGGCACAATCCTCGAAGCCACCGCAGATGATGAGTTGCAGTGATATCGGGAATCTTTGATCAAGCAGCTAGTTGTTCCATAACCGGCCCTGGCACCGACATTTTTCGGGAATTGTTGTACCAGGGCTAGTTTATGGCAGGCAAGATGCCGGCAAAAGACAGATGGATATCTATCGCAAAGTGACGAACTCCTCTGCCGTTGAGGGATGGATGCCAATAGTGGCATCGAAGTCTTTTTTGGTGGCACCCATATTAATCGCAATTGCCAGACCTTGCATGACTTCAGCACTGTCTTTGCCAACCATGTGAGCGCCCAGTACACGATCAGTGGTGCTGTCAATGACTAATTTCACCATTGTTTTCTCATCAGCGCCGGTGAGACTGTGGAACATAGGGCGGAAACTGGCGCGATAAATCTTCACCGCATCTCCCAATTTTTCCCGTGCTTCGGCTTCTGTTAAACCGACTGTGCCGCCTTCTGGTTGAGAAAACACGGCAGTTGCCACATTGGAATGACTTATATAGCGCGGGGTATGTCCGAATACGGTATCTGCAAACGCCCGCCCTTCGGCAATGGCAACCGGCGTTAAATTCAGCCGATCTGTGCAGTCACCGACGGCAAAGATATTGGGTTGGCTGGTGCTGCTGTCGGATTTGACGGCAATGGCATCGTTGATGATTTCGACACCGGCATTCTCTAAACCCAGCTTACTGAGATTTGGCTTGCGTCCGGTGGCGCACAAAATTGTGTCTGCCATAACGGTTTCTTCTTTACCGCCGACTGATACGGTTACCTTCAGCCCGTCTGGTTGCTTTTCGATGCTGAGTGTGTGATCGGTGATGCCAGAGATAAAGCGAATCCCGTGTTTGCTCATGCCATCCTGAATGCCGGTGCGAAGATCCTCATCAAACCCGCGCAATATTTTTTCTTGCCGGTTGATTAGAGTGACTTCTGAACCCAGACCGTTCATAATACAAGCGAATTCCACCGCGATATAGCCGGCACCGATGGCAACAAAGCGTTTGGGTTGTTCCGGCAGGTGGAACATCTGATCAGAACCGATTGTATATTCAATGCCCGGGCTGTCAGGCTTAACAGCGTGTCCCCCCACGGCAATCAGAATTTTGTCAGCCGTGATTTTGCGATCACCCACTTCTACTGTATGGGCGTCTAAGAGTTTGCCATAGCCTGGAAATAGCTCTACGCCGGCTTTTTCTAGGAAACTAATATGCAGCTGGCTCAACCGGCGAACTTCTTTGTCTACCACTTCAGTCAGTTTTCGCCAGTCGAAGCTGGGTTCAACTTTCCCCCAGCCGTAACCCAGCGCATCTTCATAGAGGTGAGAGAAGCTTGAGGCATACACCATCAGTTTTTTTGGAACGCAACCTCGAATCACACAGGTTCCGCCCACTAAATCGCCTTCTGCAATCGCTACCTTAGCTCCATAGGAGGCTGCTCGTTTGGAAGCTGCCAGCCCCCCAGAACCCGCACCAATCACAAATAGGTCGTAATCAAACGTCATAGTTAAATCTGCTCCCTTTGTGAGCACTCACAATAACAGGGTGACACACTCTCATTGTTAAGTAGAGCGTTTCCAGTATCTTAACTGGGAGGCCAGCGCGTTTCCCACTGCCGGTGGCAAGGCTTCAGGTTCCTGGGTAAATACTTATAACGTTTCAACCTCCTTTGAGGTTGCCTGTATTTACACTGAAACGTCTCTTCGTATTTCTACTGTCTTCTCCATCCCCTCAATTCGTATTTATACAGATACATTCAGTTCTAATTTCTAGATGAACACTGATGTGCCCGTGACCAATCGTTCTTAAGATATGTAAAAAAATAATAAGACTTTTTTTCTCATAGCTATCTTACAAAGTTAAATGATTTATTAAATAAAGAAAATGAGCAAGAATTAAGGGTAGCGGCTTCTGCCCATAAACAGCTCTTGGCTATTTTAATGATTGAATACCATTTTCTCTAATTTAGTAAATTAAGATTTTTATATAAAATAGTTGCTTGCAATACAAATATTTGTTAGCTATTATGATAAAATAAATAAAATTAAATTGCTGTGTTGTAAAAAATCAAACTATAATTTCATTTTGTAATAACTTACAACTTAGTTAGCTGCAAAAATAAAAAGCTTGATTTAAAAATAAATTAACAATCAATAAAAACCTAACATAATCGATTGAATTGTGATAGCAATAAAAAGACAAATGACTCATACCGCTAGCTGCGATGACTTATACAAATACCCAACCAGGCCGAACACTGATAAAAATTGTGCCGGTGCTTAAAGAAGAGAGCGGAAAAAAAGTAAAGAAAAATTTAGTTTTTACTTTCTTTCATTCTTTCTATCTAATTATGGTAAAAGACTATTTTCGTATCCAGCTACGGCAATCTGTACAATTAGCAGTGCCCTTAGAGAGTGTTTCCGAAGTCATGACTTTAACAGTGAGCGATATTTGTCCGGTTCCCGGAGTCACCTCGGCTTTATTAGGTGTGGTAAATCAGCGCGGACAGTTGCTATGGGTGCTAGAGTTAGCAGATTTACTGACTGATTTACTCGGACTTATGCCCTCATCCATTCAGTATCGAAAGCGAGAGCGTTTAACACTGTTGGTGATCAATCCAAACCCTGCCGGTGCCAAGGCAGAACACGCCTCACCCAGGCTGGCTTGCGTAGTATCAACGCTCAAAGGCATCGTGTCGCTCAACCCAGAAAAACTTGACCCGATACCCGCCAGCTTTTCACCGGCTTTTAGTTCATTTCTAACAGGTATCATTCAAATCGAGGGTTTACCCGTTGCAGTGCTGAATGTATCAGCAATTTTCGCGGCTTTGCGTATCGTAGAGAATTAATTCTAAATTCTAAGTCCTATCTAAGGCCAGGATTCGATTATCTTGATGAACTCGCGCTTCCCTTGCTTAAAAAAAGAGGTTACAGGCACAAATTCAGTATAAATTATTTAGCGAATAAGTTAGGGATATTTACCAGTAGTCAAGCGGCGTTGAAAAACATAAAATTTAAAATCTAAAATCTAAAATTTAAAATCTAACATGATCGACAAAAATGGCGATAGCCCTGCTCCAATTCTGCAAGAGGTTGAGACACTCAAAGCACAAGCAGAACGTGACCGGATAGATTGGGCCGCTAAAATACAACTGGCAGAAGCTTTGAATGAAGAAGGTCGCTTTGAGGAAGCCCGGATGCTTTACCAGGAAGTGGTTGCTGCCGATCCTGGGGGTGTATTTGGCAGCATTACCGACAGCCCCGAGAACCAGGGGAAAAAGGGCCGTAGGGGCTTTGGTGGAGCCAGTTTAGATGCCATAACGGTGTCTTCGTCTGAATCAAGGGATAAGGAGAACGGGGGAACACAGGATCACTCTTGGTTAGCGCTTAGCCATTCTTCAAAAATTCAAAATTTTACGTTTAACATCCCCAGATGGTTTTACAATCAGCCCATTCGCCGCAAGCAACTCATTGTATTGCTATTTTCAGAATTTGTGACCGTAGTGGCAGTAGTGGGAGTCACGAATTTTTTACATAATTCACAGATGCGTCATCAGCTCGGTAACCAAGCCGAATCAGAGCTAGCCATGACGCAAATGGCTTATGACATGAAAAATAACCAAATCCTGCTTAGGTTGCAAGGACTATCAGAAACGAGTGCCGTAATGGCGGCTGTCGGTGGCAATTTAACTCCGGCAGTCCGCGAACAAGTTCGGGTAGCTTTAGTCAATGAACTTAAAAGTTTAGATATTGAATCTGCTACTTTGATTGGGCGGGATTTTCGCATAATAGCGAATGCAAATGCTGATCGGCGCGGAGAAAATTTTAATTTTAACCAGATGGTCAGCCCCGTATTTATAAATGGCCAACCATTGCAATCAATTAAAATTGCTTTCAGTGAGAAATTAAAGGCGGAAAATGCCGTACAAACAGGAAACAGAAAAAATCAGGAGACTTTGATTCACTATACTGTAACGCCTGTTTACTCAAGCCAAAAAAATGTTATAGGAGCGGTCATTGTAGGAAAAGTAATTGATAAAAATTATTTTTTAATAAAAGAGGTAATGGAGACGTATAATAGCGGCTATAGTGGAATTTACTTAACTAAAAATTCAGGACAATTTACGCTGGTAGATTCCCAGGAAAAAATTAAAGATAGCATCCAATCAGGATTTGCTCTTCCTAATAACGCTTTGCTCACAAAAGCGGTGGAGGCGGGTGGTAAAACAGTAAGCGAACGCGTAATAGTTGGGGGTAAGACTTACACAATGGCTGCTAAAGCAGTGCCAAATCATGGCGGTGAACCGGCAGCAATTTTGGTGCGGGGCATTGAGGAAGCCGGCAAAAATCAGCTTTTGAGCAACAGTTTATTCTTGCAACTCATTTTAATATTGCTGGCTTTAGCGATTAATGTGTGGCTAGCGATCATACTTGATAAAACAATAGCTGATCCAATTAACCGGCTGCATCAAGCTGTGCGGCAGTTTGCACAGGGAGATCGCAACGCTAAAGCGCCGGTGTTGGCGCAAGATGAGGTGGGTGAGTTAGCCGGCACATTCAATCAGTTAACCTCCAGTGTCAATGCAGCAGCCGCTGAAATGGAAGAACAAGTGCGCCGGTATGGAACCGAAGCAGCTTTTCAACAGTGCGAAAAAGAACGACTGCAACAAGGATTAAACCAGCTATTACGAGAAATTGAAGGGGCGAAACGGGGGGATTTAACCGTAAACGTGCCGGTGGAGGCAGATATAGAAGCAAGCAACTGTGCGCCTCTGCGCGAACTCGCCGTTTCGATTAACGCCACCATTGGCAGCTTGCGCGAGATTGTCACTCAAGTTCAACTTGCTGCAAACCGGGTGCACGGATCGGCTTGTAACAGCACCCAAAAGGTGGAAACCCTCTCCCAGGGGGCAAATAACCAAGCGAAAGCAATTGCGGCAACTCTCAAGTCAGTGGCAGACTTGGGGCGTTCGATGCAGTCGATAGCCAGCGCCACCCTTAAAGCCGCTGTGATTGCCCGTCAAGGCGTTGTGGCAGCACAAGATGGTAACCGATCTATGAATCAAACGGTTAACAGTATTGAGCGGATTCATGACAGTGTCAACGAGGCTTCTAAAAAGATGAAACGCCTTGCGGAATCGTCGCAAGAAATTTCTAAAATTGTTAATATTATTTCTGGAATTTCAGAAAAAACAAATCTTTTAGCGTTTAATGCTTCGATTGCTGCAGCTCGTGCCGGCGAACACGGACAAGTTTTTCGGGTGGTTGCTGATGAAGTGCAGCGCTTGGCAGAACGAGTGACAGATTCAGCAAAAGAAATTGAGCAACTCATTACTACCATTCAACAAGAAACTACCGAAGCTCTACAAACAATGGAAGGAAGCCAGCGAAGCGTAGAAACCGGCACACATTTGGTGATTAAAACCCAGCAAACTCTCCGTAAACTAGCCGGGATTAGCCACAATACCAACCAGCTTTTGCAATCGATTTCAACAAGCACCGTATCTCAGGCGCAATCCTCACACCGAGTTAACCAAACCATGCAATCAGCAGCCGCAATTGCTCAGACGACATCAGCCGAATCCCAAGCGGTTGCCGACACCCTTCAAGAACTCGTCGCAGTCGCACAAGCTCTGCAAGATTCAGTCTCTCGCTTTCGGGTTGAGGACACCACCCTGTGAGGAAAAAATACATAAAGCGTTAACAATGGAACCTGAAAAAGAAATTTTTAATTCTCACTGTTCATCGATTAATAGCCCCACAAACAAGGAAAAACGAAAAGAATTCGCAAAATTTCTACTAGAAACCCAAGAAAAAAGTCTAAGTTTTACCACTGACGACAGATACACACAAACGGATTTTAACAAAATTTCGCTTTTAGTAGACTTAGAAAAATCCCTGCAAAAAGTTGAGCAACGGCTGAATTTAAAGCCTAATTTTCAAGAGACGAGCGAACGCGTTTCTGAAAAAATTCAAGAGTCACTCACTAGCTTAGCCGAAGAATGTCTTCTGCTAGGAGAAGTGCTGAACTTAACTTGGTTGAAGGACACGGCTGAATTACTTGAGCAGGCGATCAAACATCAAAAGATACCGCTCAAGCAGTTGGGAATGACTGTGGTTGCACACATCCGGCAGATGAGAGGGGAATTTCTTGGGGAGAAGCCGGCACAAAGGGACACAAAGGAAGAAATTCCGCAACCCTCAACTTCCGCTTCCCCACCAGAAATTCCAGAGCAATTTTTGAAATATTTGGTTTCCAAGGAAAGCAATTTAACTGAAACATCTAGTTTAAATTTGCGGATGCCGATGGCGCGACTGGATCGGATGAGCAACACCGTTGGCGAGTTATTTATTAATTATGAACAGTTGACTGTTTATCAGCAACAACTGGATCAAGCAAGTCGAAAGCTAAAAAAACATTTTCAAAAACTCATTCCAGTTTCTGAGCGAACGGGCAATTTTTTAGAGCAGCATTCACCGAACCGGATGAAGCAGGAAGAATTAAACTTGGAGAATGAAGAAATAAATTTAACTTCTCAATCTTCGACTTTTAATTTTAAAACGCCCTCTCAGAGGCAAGGGTTTCAAGAATTGGTCGTTCAGGTGCGTGAAACCAGAGCCGATGTCGATTTGATTGCCCATGAACTGCAAGAAACTCTGGAGCAGCTACACACCTCTATCGAACGGTTACATGAAGATTTAACCGAGTCGCGTTTAGTTCCTTTTGGGCTGTTAGCAGAGCGGTTTAAGGCTTCTTTACAAATGCTGAGACAGCAATATCACAAGTCTGTTGAGTTAGTGGTAGAAGGCAAAAAAACGTTAATAGATCAGGCAGTTTTGCAACAATTACAAGCACCTTTAGCACAGCTATGGCGTAATGCTTTTGTTAACGGCATTGAGCTGCCGGCGGAACGAAAAGCTCAAGGCAAATTGCCGCTGGCTAAAATTACTTTGTCAGCCGCGATTAGAGGCAGTCATGTTGTTATTTGCCTCGCTGATGATGGGCAGGGAATTGATCCTGAAAAAGTATACCGTCGGGCAGTAGAAATGGGGCTAATTTCACCTCTAGATTCAGAATTTGGTGATCAAAATCCGGCTCTGACGAGTGGTGAAATTCTTGAGTTTCTATTCGCCCCTGGATTTTCACCGGCAGCAACGCTCAGCGATCTCTCAGGAGACGGCGTGAGTTTAGATATTGTTCGGCATCAGGTTGGACATCTGCGGGGATCGGTGCAGGTTGAAACTGCTGTAAGTCAAGGTACTAAGTTTACGATAACGATTCCTTTAACTTTAAGTATTTTAACTTTATTACTTTGCCGGTGTGGGCAACAAACCCTTGCAATTCCATCAATTGATGTTTTAGAAGTTATTAGCTTATCAGGAAGCTCGTCCCCGACTCAACCTAGTTTTAATCCTTTGCTATCCCCTGTTTTAGAAGCGGATGAACGCGGTATGATTGATTGGCATGACCGATCTGTGCCGCTATTTTCATTAATAGAATTACTTCCCTACCGGCGCGTAGATTGGATGCCGGCAGCACCTGCCTTGCCATCTAGCTTAGGAATCGTTTTGGATGTGTGCGGTGAGCCGGTTGTGGTGGCAGTAGACGCACTGTTAGGAGAGCGAGAACTGGTTCTTAAACCATTTGATTCAACAGTGCCGGTGCCAATTTATATTGCTGGCTGTACGGTGCTGGGAACCGGCGAGGTTGTGCCGGTGCTGTCGCCCAATCAGTTAAATGAGTTAATTAACCACGCGAAACAAGCAAGGCTCTCTGAGAATTTAACCAGCTCCCAGAATTTTCAAAAATTTAAAATAAAAGATCAAGATAATCTTTTATATTCTCAAACGAGAACCGCTTCCGTTTTAATTGTAGATGATTCGATAACCGTGTGCCGAGCTTTAGATGAGCTACTAAGTAAAGCGGGATATCAAGTGGTGCAGTGCCGCAACGGTAAAGAGGCTTTGGAACAACTTCACCAGTTAGGTGAGTGTTTTGATTTAGTGATTTCGGATATTGAAATGCCTCGTTTAGATGGGCTTGCTTTACTGGCAGAAATTCGCGCTCATCCTAACACGAGGCATCTGCCGGTTGCCATTTTAACGTCTCGTGAAAGTGATTCACTGCGGCAACAAGCCATGAGTTTAGGTGCAACAGCTTATTTCGCTAAACCTTGGGAGCCGGCACAGTTACTAGATGCAATTTCTGTGCTAGTCACATCTTGAAATTTCCAATAACGGTGAGTCGCTTAATTTATTTTTTTAATCAAGTTAATTTTTAGGTTTTGCCAAACCTGCCGATTATTCTAAATATGTGTGAAATAATGCTAAGGGGAAGCTTAATTATTTGCTAGTTTTTTGAGAGAGCTAACAAGGTTATCACGATTTAATCTTCACCATCAGCAAAATTTACTTTTTCATAGATGTCATGCAAATTTATTTGAAACTTTAGAGAATTTAATTCTAAAAGCGCCGTTTCCGATTCATAGTCAGTTAAGATCCATTTTCCATCATTCGTTTGATTGTGCTGCATGACATGATATTTCGTTTGGTCAATCAAAATATATTCCTTAAATTCAGGAATTGAGCGATAGTAAATAAACTTATCTCCTAAATCATAATTCTTAGTATATTTAGATAAGACTTCAACAATCAGCAAAGGATTGGTTACAGTCGTTGTATTGGTTCCCGTATAGATGGGTTCTCCCTGGATTACCATCACGTCAGGATAGGTGTACTGACGATAACGAGGTATCCACAATCGCACGGCACCAATATAAGTATCGTAGTTCTGTCCTCTTAACGCAAACTTCAAGTTTGCAGCAAAATTAAGTGCAATCTTATTATGGTTTGTTGTTCCACCAGGCATCGGGATAATTTCTCCATCTCGGTATTCATTTTTATATTCAGCCTTTTCTTCAAGTGCTAAATATTCTTCTGGGCTGTAGTAGCGTGTTTGAGTTTGCATACAGTATCTGATTAATTTGGTGCTAAAAGTGTATTTTTTAACGGTTGCGGTAAAAACAAAGTTTTTTCTGAGGTGATAAAACTTATATCAGAAAATAAAGAAAGCCAATTTTTATGCTAATTTACCCAATTTTCACTTTAGTTAGAATTTGATCGGCTCCAACATGGGAATGCTGTATTTTTACCCATAAATTTCAACCTAATTTTACTCGATCTTGAATTAGATGTAAGTCTGGCGCTTAGGGTTCATTAAGCGTCTGTTTGTAAAGAAATATGAAGCAATAGCTCTATTCAATTGATCCGGATGGCCAAGCTGAGAGCCGGTATTAGACAGAGGAAGCATCAAGCGGGAAATCTCTTATGCGCGTTAACGCCTCTATCCTCTTATCAAGTTTGTTAATCACCGGCTTCGCCGTCAACTTTCTAGAAATTCAATACAGTTTTACCGGCTTAGATCAAGCGTATGCCGGCCATGTTGGAGTCGAGCAAGGAAGTGACCGACCTAAAAGCGGTGGACGACGAGCTTAAATATAATCAACAATAATCAACAATTTTTTTTTCCTGATGCCATAGGCGGGGTGCTGAATCAAGAAGTGGAAGCTCTGACACAGGACACCCCTTATGTCTTATTTTCTCCCCGTTGTTGTGTTATGTCCACTCTTTTTAGGTTTGGCTGTTAATTTTCAAGGAATGGAACGGAGTTCAGTTCAACAGCAACGCTTTGATGCGTCTCAAAATTTGCTGTTAGTTGTTCACCCGACAGAACCTGATTGTGATCGTCCAGGCAGTAAAGACTGCCGCCGAGACATGGTTCGGCACACTTAAACGACAAATATCCAGACCTTTAAGATAAAACTCTCATCCTTCAATCTGTTCCAGACAAAATCGATTCAACCTCATGAAAAGCAATAACTGATGAGTGGCAAGAAAAATCCTTGTCACTCATCATTTTTTCGATCTTTACAGTATTTCAGCAAATGACTTTATAATTGAATTTTAGAAGCCGGCGAGGATGCTTGCGCCACAATTTGGAAAATTAGAAAATTATTACCTTACCACTGTGGCTCAGATACCATTAACGCCTCAGCCGCTTCACTAGGTAACGGCTTAGAAAAAAAATAGCCCTGCCCGTATTCACATTGCAGCGCCCAGAGTTGTACCAGTTGCTTCTCAGTTTCCACGCCTTCTGCTACCACATACATTCCCAAATTATGCGCCAGCGTAACAATTGCCCGCACAATTTCTGAGTTTTCGTCATCGCCGGCCATCTCGCTGACAAAAGAGCGATCAATCTTTAAGGTATTAATCGGAAAGCGATGCAAATAACTCAAAGAAGAATAGCCGGTGCCGAAGTCATCAATACACAATCCAATATTTCGATTTCTTAGCTGCTCCAGCACTTCAGCCGCTGCGGCAGCATTTTCCATCAGCACACTTTCAGTGATCTCTAGCTTTAAACAGAGAGGATTGATGCCGGTCTGTTGCAAAATTTCATCGATTTGCGCCAACAAATGGGGTTGCGAGAGCTGTTTCCCGGAAAGATTAACCGTCATTGTTAGGTCGCGTGCGGAGGGAAACAGTTCTTGCCAATGATGTAACTGCCGGCACGCTTCTAGGAGCACCCACGCACCGAGCGGAACAATTAAACCTGTTTCTTCCGCCACAGGAATAAATTCTGCCGGTGAAATCAGACCTCGCTCTGGGTGTTGCCAGCGCACCAGCGCCTCAAAACCGGCAATTCTGCCCGTATCTAAGGCAACAATTGGCTGGTAATGTAATAGAAATTCACATAAAAAAGAAGAGATGGGAATTTCTTTCTCTTCACTCTTAACCTGTAATTTTTCACTTTGAACGGCTCGTCGCAAGTCATTTTCTAACTCCAATAGAGCCAAGGCGTGTTTGTGCATGGCCGAGTCAAATACCACATATCGCGCCTTACCCAAAGCCTTCGCACGATACATGGCGAGATCCGCATCGCGCAGAAAGTATTCGGGTTGCTCATAAGGGCGTCCATTGACCCCTTCAAGTTCGGGCTTCTGATGATATGAGCCGATCGCAATCCCAATACTGGCAGTGGTAAACACATCATGTTCGTTTAAATTAACCGGCAGCATCAGTTGTTGTTGAATGCGTTCGGCAAAACTGGTGGCATCATTTAAGTCACGGATCGTAGCCAGCAAAATGGTAAACTCATCTCCTCCCAGTCTGGCGACCACATCACCGCGACGCAAGGACGCTTCTAGCCGCCGCGCTATCGCTATCAAAAATTGATCTCCCAGCATATGCCCCAGACTGTCGTTAACCACCTTGAAGCGATCAAGATCCAGAAACAGCACGGCAAACAAACCATCTTGGCTCTGTTTCGCCCGCGCCACTGCCTGCTCTAGCCGGTGGATAAACAGGGTTCGGTTTGGCAGCCCCGTTAGTTCGTCGTGCCATGCCGCTTGCAACAATTGCTCCTCAGCCAACTGGCGCTCTGTAATATCAAGTGCATACAGATGTACGACATTGAGATGGGCAAGGGGATGATAACTCCAAGAGTAGATGCGCTCTTGAACTTTGACTTCGATGTGCCGCTCGCTCTGGTTAGTGTCCAGAGAGCTACGCACGAGCTGGCGATGGTTTGCCGGCAAAAAACTGGCTGGTTCGTCGAGATTCAGCTTGTCTATCACGCGCCGTGCGGCTGGATTGAGGTAAATTAGATTGCCATCTCTATCGGATGCCAGCACAGGATTCGGGTCATATCTGGGAAACGCCGCTAAACGCAGATTCTCTTCCTCAAGGGTCTTGCGCTCGGTCATGTCACTGATCGCACCGGCAATTGCAAACGCCTTGCCGGCAGCATTCCGAATCGCCATTCCCTGCGCTCGCACCCATCGGTAATTGCCGTCTTGATGCAAGATGCGATGTTCGTTGTGAAAATAAGTGGTGTGACCTGCTAAATGAACGGTAATCTCTGCCTTAACTCGCTCCATATCGTTTGGATGCACCCGCTTGAACCATTCGTCTGGATGAGTGCCAATTTCGATTTCGTCATAACCCAGCAAGGCTTTCCACTGAGGAGAAAAATCAAGCTCGTTCGTTTCTAAATTCCACTCCCACACAGCCTCAGCGCCACCGGCATCTGTGAAGCGATATCGCTGCCCGGAGGGTAAACCGGCTTGTGTCAAAGTGCTGTGACTATTGGCTGGTAAGGATAATGTTTTTTGCCGCACAAGTCGCTCTAAGTCGCCGGCATGAAGAATGGTTGCGTTGGCAAGCTGACGCAGGCATAGGATCGTGCCGGTGGTGCCGGCCAAAATCAACAGAAAAAGTGTACTGCCGAGAGAAACAATCTGGCGGTTAGCCGGCGCATATAGTTGGCCAGAAGGCATAATCACCGATAAACCCCAATCGCTTCCTTGAATAGGGCTGTAGGCGATGACCTGCGGCTCTTTGGCTAGGTGAGAAATGAACAGGCCGGTATCTTGATGAAGCGCTTTTTCTAAAGCTTGTGCCACCGCAGAAGTTTTGGGAAAAATTAAGGATGAGCGATCTTGAATAAATAAATTTTTAGGGTTCTGTATATCTGGGCAGGTTGGAATTAGCCAGCAATTCCAAATTCCGATAATATTATTTTTTAAATTTGCCTCTACTATCTGTGAGGAAGATTTAGTGTTTTCGGGGCTTCTCAAGGAAAAAAAGACCTCGACTCCATCGGAATGAAGGCTGCCTATGACTGTTTGGCCGGCTTCCCCAACACTCCTATTTTTTGATAAAAGTCGCTGCTGTACGGGGTCAAGCTTGAACACAACAATGTCTGTGCCGGCTCGCTGCGATAATTCATTCAAAATGGGAACACCGACGGCTAAATAGGCACTACCGCTTAGAATGACTGGAGCGTGAAGCATGACTGTTTGAGAACCGGCAGCCGGTACGGGCCAAAATTCTGCGGGAATTGGCAATCCCACGCTCACTACTTGCTTGCCGGTTCGATCAAGCCGACTGATGCCTGCCACGTCTGGAGATGTTTTGAGCGCTTCTCGCAGTTTTGGCGTGCTGAGGTTCTGTAATGCATTTAAGCTCAGCTTCTGCCGGTTATAAGCCTCTAGGTTCCTACGAAGTTGAGTTTCCCTTGCGATTTGCAAAGCAACTGCTTTTGTTTGCCCAATATATTCTTCAACGGCTGAAGCTTTACTTCTGGCGGCAATAAGCAAATTTTTGTGTTGATCTTGTTTGAGATGTTGGTACAGAGGCAAAATACTCACAACAGCAATGACTGTGCCGGTGGCCAAAATTCCCAGTGCACAATAGGCAACAATCAATTTATGTAAGCGTCCTAAAAAGCTTTTGCCACCCATGCTTGATTCCTGTGCTTCGGCCCATGATTGGCTCTGAAACTTCATCTGCAAGATAACTGCGCTGACGGCTAAAGTTCAAGAACACCTTTACCAGACCGACGCACCCTGAAAGGGACGGGGTCACACGATTACACCTATCTTTTGAGTCTACCCTCGATTCTCATCTGCACCCATCACAAAAAAAGTTCATCAGGAAAAGTTTTGTTGCTGTCAATTTTCCTAAAAGGTACTGGAGTTGAATTTTGGATGCCTTTAAGCAAAAAAGCTCTGGTCAAATCTTGCTAATTTGGGTTTTCTTTTATATTTTATTCCCCAAGCGTCGGCTGCAATGCGCTGCATCTTTTGCCGGCATTAAGCGGATTACTCTGTTTTTTCGGCCACCCTCATATCGCTGACTTGATGCGCCCGCAAGCAGCAAGTTTTTTTATTTCAAGTTAGCCAAAAGGGTTCGTACTTCCATTTTGTGCTAATTTTGTACTGCTAAAAAAAGCGATAAAGCTTTATCATTAAAAGTCTTTGAAGTTAAGCTGGAAGTACAAAAGACGCGATTTTAGTTGAGTTAACTTAGCATATCTTAAAAAAATCTGCAACTATCGAGAGTCGAGCAAGCTAAGGTGAAAGGGTGGTTTCTTAAAATTCTATTAATTATGGAGGATAAACAAAAAGCGAAAAATCAAATTTTGCATCGATTGAAAATGCACGGAGCGCAAACTGCCACAACTTTAGCAGAACAATTGCTAGTTTCTCCAATGGCAATACGCCAGCATTTACAAACGCTGCAAGCCGAGGGATGGGTGAGTTACCGAGAAGAACGGCGTCCCCAAGGCCGGCCCGTGAAGTTATGGCAGCTGACGGAGCGTTCTGGCAATTTCTTTGCCGATAGCCATGCAGAGTTGATGGTTGACCTACTGAGGGGCGTTGAGACAGTTTTTGGGCCGGCAGGTTTGGAAAAACTGCTAGCAGAACGCACCAACCGACAAGTGCAAAGCTACACATCTCGGTTAGAGGAAGTAGCCGGCAGCAGTGATTGGCGGCAGCGAGTTGTTGTACTCGCCCAGTGTCGCAGCCAAGAAGGCTACATGGCGGAAGTAATCGAACAGCCGGATCACAGCTTGCTTTTAGTGGAAAACCACTGTCCTATCAATGCAGCCGCCCGCACGTGTCAGATGTTGTGCCAATCAGAACTTGAGGTTTTTAAAACCTTGTTAGGGCCGGCAGTCAGCATTGAACGAATCGAACATATTATGCAAGGTGATCGCCGGTGCGCTTACCGCGTGATGAGTGAAACGTAAAGAGAAACCGCAATAAAACTAAACAAGTTTCTTACGTTTCCTTTTGTACATTTGTCTTCATCGGCAGCCGTCTAGAAAAATCTCTTTCAAAATCAAGCTTGGACGCTCTTACACAAGGGCGGCCCTTCCCCAAAACTATTATTTAAACACTGAAACCCTAAAGTTAGATGAGCGTGCCAGTGAGACGGGTGTCACAATTTTAACCTGCCACCCAATAACTCATGGCAGATTATAAGGTAGATTACACAGCCGATCTTTAGAAAGAGAAGAGGCCATTCAAGATGGTTTCAGATAAGTTTCGTCATCAGCTACGCCATGAAACAAAACTGTGGCAAGCTGAGGGATTAATTAATGCCGAATTGTATGAGCAAATATCAGAACGCTATCAATTTGATAGCCTGGAAACTTCCGCTCGCAATCGCTTTATTGCAATTGTCATTGGCGTAGGAGGAATTCTCCTAGGCTTAGCCGTCATCACCTTTGTGGCAGCGAACTGGCAAGCCTGGTCGCGAGAGGTGAGAGTTGCACTGCTGCTGAGTTTATTCATTGGGGTAAATGCAGCCGGCTTCTATTTGTGGCGAACTCCTCCAACCTCTGGGGCACAACGAAAGCGAGGAGGCGGGAAACAGCGGTTGGGCGAGGCATTATTGCTCCTAGGGGCAATTATTCTGGGCGCGAATATGGCCCTGATGGCTCAGATGTTCCATATCGGTGGTTCCCCCTATGGGTTGTATTTAGCCTGGGGTCTAGGCGTGCTAGCAATGGCTTACAGCTTGCGTTTGACTTCTTTAGGCGTCTTAGCAATTCTGTTAATTGGCTGGGGTTATTGGCTGAACGTGTTTGATTGGTCAGCGAAAGAATTTTCTTGGCTGCTGCTGCTAGTCGAACATATGCCGGTGGTGGCTTGCTTGCTGTTTGTGCCACTTGCTTACTGGTGCCGGTCTCGCGCAATTTTTGCCTTAACGGCGATTTTGGTGATTTTTTCCCTAGAAATGTCTCTTGCTCAAGGATCAAGTGGCGCACCGGCTTTAATGGCTGCCCTGATGTGTGCCATGCCACCGGCTCTTTTATGGGGTTATGATGACACCCTTTGGCCCAATATCCATAGCAAATTGTTTCAGCCAATCGCCCGGAATTTAGCACTATTTTGCCTTGCTATTTTGTTTTATGTTTTAGCCTTCCAGTGGCCTTGGCAATCTTCCTCAGCAACACCCATTCATACCCAAACATTATTGGGTTGGAGTTCTCTGCTGGATGTTGCGCTGCTGGGTGGTTTGATTGTCTGGCAATGGCTGCGTTTAGGCCGGCAGGGAAGAAAGCACCCATCTCGTCGGGGAGTGGATTTGACAACCAATGTGATTGCCTGTTTTATTGCCATTAGCGCTTTAATTCCCTTATTTCATTTGAGTTTTACCCCAATTTCTGTGCTGGCAATCTTTCTATTTAATGTGTTGCTGTTTCTATTAGCCGGCGGTTTGCTTCGGGAAGGACTTGCACTTGGAAATCGTGCGACTTTCTGGGCCGGCATTACGCTATTGGCGCTGCAAATTGTGAGCCGACTGCTAGAGTACGAGACCGGCTTATTATTTAAAGCATTTGTCTTCTTCTTGTGCGGGATAGGGGTAATTGCTGCCGGACTTTTGTTTGAGCGCTACTCTTCTGCGTTAACGCCTTCTCAGGAGAATTCTTAATGACTTCTAACTTTGATAAATCTGAGCAACCATTGCTCGAGGAAAAAATACCGGCAGAGGTCAACGTTGAAAATCAGCGAATGACCAGTTGGGAGGCACCAAAAAAGCCGTTACGTGGTTGGCGGCTGTGGGTTCCTTTACTATTACAAACTGTGCTGATTGGTTCTGTGCCGGCACAAGCAATTTACACTCACCTCACCGGCACCACTGTAATTTTGCAAACAGCGCCGGTTGATCCTTACGATCTTTTGCGGGGTTACTATCAAACACTCAGCTACGATATCTCGAATCAAAGTAACCTGAAAAAACTTCCCGGCTGGAATGACTTACCGGGTGGCACGACAACTTGCCCAACGGTAAAACCGCCAGCTAAAAACACTTGCAAGCCAGAGAAATACTTAAACTCACCGACGGAGCTTTATGTCATTTTAGAGGCACCCAAATCGCCGACAGCTTCCGGACGCCCCCAACCTTGGAAGCCGGTGCGCGTCAGTCAGGAACTTCCAACTAAATTGCCGGCGAATCAGGTGGCACTGAAAGGGACATATAACGGTGGAATTCAGTACGGTTTAGAACAGTATTTTATGCCGGAAGACCAAAGGGAGCGGATTAACGACGACATTAATCAAGCTCAGCGAAACCAACCGGGACAGGCTAGACAAGCGCAACCTTTTGTAGTTGAAGTTAAGGTTAACGCTCAGGGTCATGCCGTGCCGGTGAGCCTTTGGGTGCGGGAACGAAATTATCGGTTTTAGGAGAATGGGGCATGGGGGATTTCTCTCCCTCTCCCGTAGCCCCTAGTCCCTCAAATTACTCAATGCGAAAGTTGTAAGGCAAACGAGCGTAAATGCCGCGAGGATCGTTGAGGCTGGTGAAAATGGTTAGCTCTTGCTGAAGTTTCTTCCATTCTAGGGTGAGTGGATCGGGCTTGACGGGAGTTGAGGAAATATGAGCGCCAATTAGTTTTTGCACAATTCGCTGTTCAAATGTGCGAGTTTTAGGATACTCTTCCACTTGCCATTTATCTCCCAGCTTGGCGAGTTTAGCTGCCTCAGCGATCGCATCTTGGATGCCCCCCATTTGATCAACTAAGCCTATTCTCTTGGCTTCTAAACCCGACCAAACGCGCCCTTGAGCAATTTCATTAACGGTTTGTTTCGGGATTTTCCGCGATTCGGCTACTTTTGTAAGAAATTGATCGTAAACTTGCTGCACCATCTTGCGATAAACCGCGAGTTCTTGCTCAGTTTTAGGACGGGCGTTGGTTCGAGAATCGGCATAGCGGGCAGTTTTTACAACATCCCAAGTGATGCCATTGTTATTAGCAAGTTGTTGAACATTTAGCAGCATTCCAAATACGCCGATTGAGCCGGTGATGGTTGTTGGTTCGGCAAAAATTCGGTCGGCATCGGTTGAAATCCAGTAGCCACCGGAGGCAGCGACGTTTCCCATCGAAACGACGATCGGCTTTTCTTTGCGGGTGAGTTTGACTTCTCGCTGAATGACTTCGGACGCTGTGGCGCTGCCACCGGGACTGTTTACGCGCAGCACAACGGCTTTAACATCTTTATCGAGTCGCAACTGCCGCAATTGTTTTGCTAAGCGATCTCCGCCAACTTCTGTCACTCCGCCTTGTCCATCGACGATTTCACCTTCAGCGTAGACGATGGCAATCGTATTTTTAGAGTTGTTTGTCAGTTCTTTACGGGTTTCATTTGCTTTAGCGTAGGTCGTCAGGTTAATTTGACGAAAGGTTTTATCTTCTTTGTCTGTACCACCCAGTTTCTTAAGTTCTGCGACGACTTCATCAAAGTAAGCGACTTTATCAACGAGTTTGCGTTGTTGGGCTTCCTTTGGCATGAATAAGCCTTGGGTGTCGGCAAGGGTTTGTATTTGGTTTGGGGTTAATTGCCGGTTTTTACCCACACTCGTGCGAAACTCACCCCAAAAGTCGTTCAAGAATTTTTGGGTTTGCTGTTTGTTTTCTGGACTCATCTGGGTGCGTTCAACTGGTTCAACAGCAGCTTTATATTTGCCAACCCGCACCACTTGCACGCCAACGCCGTATTTATTTAAGGCACCTGTTACGAACATGGTTTGGGAACTGAAACCGTTGAGTTCCATTGTGCCGAGGGGATTGACGACAACTTTATTGGCAACGGAAGCGAGGTAGTATTCTCCTTCTGTCCAGTCGTCGTCATAGGCAATAATTTGTTTACCGGCAGCTCGAAATTTTTCTAAGGCTTCTCTAACTTCTCTGAGGGTTGCTAAGCCGTTGCTATTGCCGTTGCTACTACCTTGCAGGTAAAGCGCGACGATGCGTTTATCCTTGGTGGCTTGATCTAAACTGTCGAGAACGGTACGCAGGGTAATTGAGTCGCTTTCTTCATCAGAAAGTGCTTCTTGAATCGCTTGACTGGTGGAGGAACTGGGCTTAGTATCTCTAATCTCTGTAGACAAGTCGAAAACTAACACGGATTTGTCTTCGATTTTTGGCCCGGATTCTTGGGAGGAGGCGGCAATGATTAAAAATATCAGTCCCCCGATCCCCAAACTGGAGAGCAGCACGAGTCCTAGCAGGCTTCCTACTAAACTCGCAAAGGTGTACTTTAGGAAATCGCGCATTGAGGTGTGAGGTTTGAAGTGGAAAGTGAGTGTGGGAGGTGGGAGAGAAGTAAAAATTTAGAAAATTTTCAATTCTCAATTCTTACTTCTGCGTGCGCCATTCGCTGTTACCTTTCTATCCTAATCGCTGCAAAGCACCTGAGTGTTTCAAATCAAATAAGGTGGCGTTGCCGGTGCAAAAAAGTACGGTGGTAATTTCAGCGATTAAGATATCTACAAGGGTGTAAAGGGCGTTTTCTGATTCGGCTGCTGCCTGTAAGAATGGCCATGCTAAACCGGCCAGATCGGCACCAAGTGCGATCGCTTTAGCGACTTCTAACCCATTACGCAATCCTCCGGAGGCAATCAAGGGGATGTCTGGGGTAATGGCGCGAATGCCGGTGATGCACTCAGCGGTTGGCAATCCCCAGTCGGCAAAGGTGTTCCCTAACCGGCGCTGTTTGGCATCTGTGGCGCGTTCTCCTTCCACCTTCGCCCAAGATGTCCCGCCCGCACCGGCAACGTCAATGGCGGAAACACCGGCTTCCATCAGTTTCTTCGCCATTGCTGCTGAGATGCCGTTCCCAACTTCTTTGGCAATTACAGGAATTGATATATCACTGCATAATTCGTTGATTTTGTCAAGCAATCCTCTAAAGTTTGTATCTCCGTTACTTTGAACGCACTCTTGCAGGGGATTGATGTGCAGAATTAGCGCATCTGCCTCTAATAAGTCGATGACACGCCGGCATTCATCAATGCCGTAGGTGTAGTTAAGTTGTACTGCACCTAAATTGGCAAACAAAAGAATATCAGGAGCAACAGATCGCACCGCAAAGGTGTCAGCAACTTGGGGATTTTCCACCGCCACCCGCTGAGAACCGACGCCCATCGCAATGTTATAATGCTGAGCGACTTCTGCTAAGCGATAATTAATCGTCTTTGCCAACTCTGTGCCGCCGGTCATGGAAGAAATCAGTAGGGGTGCACTCAGTTGTTTACCGAGAAATGTGGTTGTTAAATCAATTTCACTGCGGTCAAGTTCTGGTAAACAACAGTGAGTAAAACGGTAGCGTTCCAGTCCGGTTGTTTGGTGAAATTGTACGTCTTCCTCTAAACAGATCCGCAGGTGATCTGCCTTGCGATTTTGAGTTTCTGCCGGCAAGTTCATTAGATTTGGGATTTCGGATGGGGAATTTTCGATTGTTAAGTCGCTCATTAGTTGCCTGGATTTTGGATTTTAATCAGTATCGCCTAACCTAAAATCGAATGAGTTCCACTCCATCCCGTCCATCCATCTCTTGCAGATAAACTTTAACTTGTTCTTCCTTCGCTGTTGGAAGTTTTTTGCCGGTGAAGTCTGGCTGAATCGGCAACTCACGATGACCGCGATCTACTAATACCGCAAACCAAATCGCTGCCGGCCTACCATATTCACTCACCGCATTTAAAGCAGCTCGCACGGTGCGGCCTTTATAAATCACATCATCCACCAATACCACAGTCTTGCCGGTGAGATCGAAGGGAATTTCTGTTTTCGCCGGCGTTCTCATGCCAATTTGATCTAAGTCATCTCTGTAAAACGTAATATCTAATGCACCCACCGGCACGGATACTTGTTCAAGCGCTTGAATTTGACGTGCCAGCAGTTCGGCAAGATAAACGCCTCTGGTATAAATTCCCATTAACACCAGTTGGGAAGGATGTCCAGACTTTTCGACGATTTGGGAAGCTAAGCGAGTAATAGTGCGGCGCAGTTCGTCTGCTGTAAGGATCTCGACAATGTTGGAAGGCATAGGAAAATTTTAGATTTTAAATGAAGCTGCAAGGGCAAGGATTAACCAAATTAAAAAACAATAACGGGTTAATTTTAAAGCTTGGTGAATCGATTTTGGGGTAATGGGGTGAACCGGCAACCCTAATAACGGTTTTGGTTTGGCAACTCCCCGATAGTAGTTGATTCCTCCGAGTTGAACACCTAAAACTGCTGCATAGGCGCACTCACTCCAGCCTGAATTCGGACTGGGATCTTTTGTTGCATCCTGCCGGCACATTTTCCAAATATAGCGGGGTTTGCCAGAAATGAGTCCGAGGGTGAGTACCGTTAGCCGGCAGGGTAGCCAAGTCAGAACGTCTTCTAGCCGCGCACTAAACCATCCTAAATGAAGAAATGGTTCTTCTTTATACCCCACCATTGAATCAAGGGTACTGGCGGCTTTGTAAGCCAAGGCGAACGGGACAGCAGCCGATGCCGATATCACTGTTCCCACGATGGCATAAAATAGCGGAGCCATGACGCCATCTACAGCATTTTCGCTGACGGTTTCCAAGATGGCACGGAGAATTTCTGGTTCGGATAAATTTTGTGTATCCCTTCCCACGTAATAACTCAAGCGTTCCCGTGCTTTGGGGAGATCACCGACATTGAGGGGTTGCAAAACGTCTTCAGCGGCTGCTCTTAAACTGCGACCGGCAAAACAACTGGCGAGAAGAATACTTTCTAATGTTATCCCGACAAGGGGATGCAGCCGATGAGCGCCGTCAATGATTAACCAACTTACAACGGCGGTGCCGGTGATTAAACCGATGGCTAAAATTACCCCAGCCAGCCGGCGCATCAGGGGTGTCTGAGAAATTTTTAAGGCGATTTCACTGTAACGCTGAATTATCCAGCCCATAACCCGCACTGGATGCGGCCATCCCCACGGATCACCGATGAGATAATCTAAGAAGGCTGCCGGTGGCAAAACCGCAGCCGTAAAAGGCAACCGAGGCGCACTCAGGAAGCTAGAAAAAAGGCTGAAGTATGAAGCGTCAAATTTCAAAATAGTCACAATACTTGTCAAATTTTAGAATTTATGATTTTTACACTTCTTGCTGCAATCAGCAACCCCGCTATTAAGAGAATGGGCTGCCGCCATCAGATGTAAAATTTTTGCTAAAATATTGCCTTACTATCCATCTAATTCATAAAAAACAAACTAAATAAATTCAATATCTGCTGTTAACAACTATAAGCTTGTACAGCAATCTATGTTTGTTGAAAAATAGAGTTAAATCGGATAAAATAGGTTGATTTGCAAGCAATGAGCCAAAAAGATTTGCATGACTACGTTCTCGCTCATCGAGATAACAAAAAAGCTTTTTATGCTTATGTAAAGAAAATACATAAAGAAGTCAACTGGATTGAAATCCCGGCTTTAGAATCATTTTCGAGTAGGTTCTTAGGCATGAGATAATGCAGCCCAACACAGCCTCACACTACAATAATCAAACCGGCACCGGCACCGAGAAGATTCAACAGTGGGGCTTAACGACACAAATGCCTGAACAAACTCAACAGTGGCAAGTACAGCCACCGGCACAACCACCCGCCTGGTTACTTCAAGAAATCAGACGCCACGTCCCCGAATCAGCCGGCCACTATGCCGCCCAACTTCTGTGGCAGCGAGGAATTCGAGACCCCAAACAGCTAGCCGGCTTTTTAAATCCGCAAGCATTTCAACCGGCAAGTCCCTTTGAATTCGGGCAAGAAATGCACTCGGCGGTTGAGCGATTGCAACAAGCCAGAAATAACGGGGAAAAAGTTACCATTTGGGGAGACTTTGATGCAGATGGCGTCACCTCAACCGCAGTTTTGTGGGATGGACTTGGCCAGTTTTTTACCCAAAATGACCGGCTAACTTACTACATTCCCAACCGGCTAACCGAATCTCACGGACTCAATATTCAGGGGATTAACACCCTCGCCGAATCTAGAACTCAGTTAATCGTAACCTGTGACACCGGCAGCACAAATTTAGCAGAAATTGAGTATGCGAACCAACTGGGAATTGATGTTATCGTCACCGATCACCACACATTACCGGCAGATCGTCCCCCAGTCGTCGCCATTATCAACCCCCGCTATTTGCCTGTCGGCCATCAAATGGAACATCTCTCAGGCGTGGCAGTGGCATATAAGCTAGTAGAAGCCCTTTATTTAACATTGCCGGCAGTTCCCCAACAGCCATTAGAAAACTTACTCGACTTAGTTGCTATTGGTCTAATTGCGGATCTCGTGCAGCTTTCCGGTGAGTGCCGGTATTTGGCAAAGCAGGGAATTCAACGCTTGCAAAAGCAGCTAACAGAACGAACGCGGCCAGGAGTTGCCAAACTCCTAGAATTATGCAAGCGTAGCGGGGATCGCCCCACAGATATTTCCTTTGGAATTGGCCCGCGAATTAATGCTGTCAGCCGCATTCACGGAGATGCTTCATTTTGTGTGGAATTGCTCACCAGCCAAAATCAGCAACGCTGCGAGCACTTGGCAATGGAAACAGAATTAGCCAATACCAGGCGGCAATCTTTGCAAAAAGAAGTAACCCAGCAAGTGAAATTGCGGCTAGAACAAATGGATCTCTCCACAACCAGTGTCATTGTCTTAGTGGATGAGCAATGGGCGGCTGGTGTGCTGGGTTTAGTTGCCGGTCAAGTGGCACAAGAATACGGGCGTCCCACTGTCCTGTTGAGTTCAGTAGGAATGGAGGCAGAGGGAGAGGAGGAATCGGCGAACAGCCGCAACCTCGGCTCAGCACTCCATCTCGCACGGGGTTCTGCGCGTTCTGTCAATCAAATCGATTTGTACCAGTTGGTGAAAGCTCAAGCACATCTGTTGCACCGATTTGGAGGTCATCCATTTGCAGCAGGCTTGAGCTTGCCGGTGGGGAATATTCCGTTATTTATAGAGGCCATCAACCGACAGCTACGGGAACAGATCGCAACATTAGGAGTGCCGGTGTTACAGGCAGATTTAGTGGTGTCGGTGGCAGATTTAGGCCAACCATTATTTCGTGAGTTGAAACTTTTAGAACCTTGTGGCATGGGGAATCCTGCCCCAAAATTGTTAATTCAAAACTGCTGGTTTGAAAAAACTTGGCACCGCAACAATCAAGATTTAAAAGGGCGAAAAGTTCAGTATATTAAAACCGAGTTTGAAATTTGGGATAACTCAACAAATGTTGGATTTCCTGGCCTCTGGTGGGGACATTACAAAGAAGAAGTTCCTCAAGGCCGGTGTAATGCAATTGTTGAACTTGATTACAACACTTATAAAAATCGCTATGAGGTACGGTTGCTGGCGGTGCAATCCTGTGAAGCTAGCACCATTCAGGATACCGGCGGAATGTCTCTTCAAATTTTGGACTGGCGGGATGCGTCAATTTCTCAAATTACCAGTTCTGAATAT
This sequence comes from Microcoleus sp. FACHB-672, assembly GCF_014695725.1. Classification (NCBI taxonomy): domain Bacteria; kingdom Bacillati; phylum Cyanobacteriota; class Cyanophyceae; order Oscillatoriales; family Microcoleaceae; genus Microcoleus; species Microcoleus sp. FACHB-672. The sequence continues at coordinate 120,125 of NZ_JACJOU010000022.1, forward strand.
AAAACAGAAGTTTTACCAATATCTCAGTGCCCAACGAGCTGGGATGAATTGCAAGTTTGGTTTCGACAGGCAATGTACCGGCAACAAAGCAACCAAGGAGAACTGCCGGCGCTTGCACTTGCCTATCCACCCCCACAAACGCTGTCACCTCTTCAAATTTGGCAACAATTGGTTGGAGTGGCTAAATATCTCAGTCGCACGGATCTGTTAGTCAGCCGGCGTCAACTGTGCGAGAAATTAAGTTTGAGTGATTATACATTACATTTGGGATTAGAAACTTTAGCCAAAGTAAATTTTGAAGTAATTTACCTGGCGCAAAACTTGCGAATTTCCCAGCACACTCAAGCTTTTGCAGCCGTTGCCGATGCCAAAGTTTCCGGTGCTATTGAGCAATTTCTGGCTGCTGTTCAAGAAGAACAATTCCGCCGGCAGTATTTTTATGAAGTGCCGGTTTCAACCGTTCAAGCAATCGCCAATTCCATTGCCGATGATCCCTTAGATTCCCACACCTAAATGCCTTTAACAATCCCCTACTGGCTCAGACACGCCTGATACTCACCTCACACTTGAAACCCTGACGATTCCACTTTTGCATATCTATAGATGTGAGCGGGATAACTGCCGGACATTGTGGCTGTTTGAAGTGACTGATAACGGCCCAAATTCCGCCGCGAGTAACGTCTAAGCCGGTTTTTAGCCATGACTCGCGATTTCCTGGAATGCCTTTTTCATATACCAGATCAAACTCAACCCAAATTCCGTGAGTACCTAACATAATCTGCGCCAGCCATTTTGCCCTCGGTAGATGAGTGATAGAGGTAATGAGTTTGACTTTATGAACCTGCCATTGCTGCAAGATGGGGAGAGAAAAATAAAAGTTGTCAAATGTAGACTGGGCGCACTTTTCTAAAAATACTTGTTGTATAGGAGCCTTGACTTGTTGAAAGATTAACCAAGTACAGGGATCTCGCGATCCTTGAGAAATCAAAACCGGCATTTGGGGATTGAGTTTGGCGAGTTCAGCCGCATAGATTTCTCGGTGAATACTTCCTCCCAAAACAAGCGTGGCATCCACCGGGCCGGTTTTAGCTGTTTGGAGAGCGATGTTATTGTTATACAGCCATCTGCCGGTGATCACGGTTAACGCCACCAGGCACAACAGTAAAGCCCACAAAATGAAACGCAAAACTTTTCGGGAAGCCAAGTTTTTCCAATAGCCTTGTGCTTGATTTAGCTTGCCTCTATTTTTTGGATTCATTTTCGCTTAATTACTGAAAGCACATCTGTCCCCATCCAGAAATTTTGCAGCAATAAAGCAAAGAAATATCATTTCGACTTAGAAGGCTTCTTTTTGGGAGGAATAAAGTAAATTTCTCCTTGATCATTGCGTTTGATCTGACCGCCTAGCTTGTAAATTTCTTGTTTAGCTCGCTCTTGAACTCTTTTATCTACTGCTTGGGAGTAAACCTCAGCCCAAGATCGAAACCGCACCTCAATGCTGTCAGGATCTTGTCTGAGAAACTCTGCGGTGTTCAGGTACAAGGGCGCCAGAGGACTGTAAGGAGTTCCCTGCACCCACTCAGCCGCCTTCTCGTGGGATTGAATCGCGCCCGGAATATCGCCGATCAGCAGTAGTTGATCAAGTCCTTTAAATCGCCATACGAGAAAGGCAGTGGAATTGAGCTTAGGGGAGAGAACCTTAGTTCCCCGGTTCATATATTGGACAGCCAGCTTTGGTTGGCCGAGATAGAAGGAAACGCTGCTAGAAAGATAGGGATAAACCTCAGCAAATCGGGGATCTCGCTGGGTAATCAGGTCAAAATAGTCAGCACTGAGGGAATAGCCGGTTTGAGTTCGCGCCTCATCATCCCCAAAATATTGCAGAAAGTTAATGAATGCCCAATCAGCAATTAAATTATCAAAACCCAAGGTCGGTAAACGTTTGAGCATTTGTAGCCGTAACCCTTCTTCTTGTTCAGCCTGTTTGGGATTTGCGGCTTTTTGCCCGGCGCGATCTAGCTGAGTCCACTGCATGGCAATCACCCCAGCCAAGGCGGCGGCAGTAATTGCCACATTTGCCAGCAGCTTCCACTTTTTGAAAGAGAGGTTGTTAGAGCTTAGTTCCACGGCGCATCCAGCTTTCTCCTGTGAAGACATCCTGTTAAAGGCTATTTTAGCTACACTAGAACGAGTAAGTTTTGATGGAGTTTGGGTTTGACTTTATAAATTTACCGGCTGATTGGCGGTTAGATTAACAGAAAGTGTGTAGCACCGGCATCGAAACCCTAGTGACTAAAGCCCTTTTTTTTAAATAATTGGGGCAATCTTGCAAACTGTCACAGAATTGCGTTATTTCTTGGCGCTGCTTGGGTATCTTGAAACTAAGAGTTTCAGGAGTAACGTATCCGGGGAATGCACTCACTGCCCGCTGTTTTGCCGCTGTTTCTCTTACCCAAGCTAAATGCGACCGCTGTTTGCGTCTGTTCCCGCTCAGCTTGATCGGGATGCTTCACTTCTTCCCTGACGCGATTACTAATGCATCTCGCTGTTACAGCGGCTTATTAGTTGTGATACTCAACTCGTTTTAGCCAACACAAAATGAATTTATTCCCAAGACGCTTCCTATTGCCCCAAGCCGGCCTATTTGGTGGGGCGCTCGCTGCAACTGCTACTTTATCTTTATTTGTTCCTGGTCTCAATAGCTCTGTGCGCGCCGCACTACAGGATAGCCCAAAAACGGTTTTAGATGAAGCGTGGCAAATTGTTAACCGTGACTATGTTGATGGCACGTTTAATCAAGTTGATTGGCAGAAAACCCGGCAAGAGCTGTTAAACAAAAACTATACATCTCGCGAACAGGCTTATGAAGCCTTGAAGACAGCGCTAGAGCAGTTGCAAGACCCCTACACCCGGTTTATGGACCCGGAGCAATATGAGGCGCTGACAAGCCAAACCTCGGGAGAACTGTCTGGGGTTGGTTTGCGGCTAGAATTGGATGAGAAAACTAAGGCGATTGCAGTTGTAGAACCGATTGAGAATTCGCCAGCAGTGAGAGCCGGCCTTCAAGTCGCCGATAAGATTTTGGCAATTGATGGCAAAACCACCCAAGGCATGAGCGTAGAAGAAGCGGCCAAGCTGATCCGGGGTCAGGTGGGGACTGAGGTAACGCTGCAAGTTTCACGGGAAGGCCGGGGTGTGTTTGATGTGAGCATGACGCGAGCTCGGATTGAACTGCCAGCGGTCCGTTACACCATGAAACAGGAAGGCAACAAGCGGGTAGGGTATATCCGTTTGCAAGAGTTTAGCAGCCATGCGGCAGAGCAAATGCACCGGGCGATTGAAAATCTCAGCGCTCAAAAAGCGGATGCTTTTGTGCTGGATCTGCGAGGAAACCCAGGTGGGTTGCTGTATGCGAGTATTGATATTGCTCGGATGTGGATGGAGAAGGGTTCAATTGTTCGCACTGTGGACCGTGTAGGACACAACGAGGAAATGAGCGCCAATCGCACCGCTTTGACGAATTTGCCGCTAGCAGTTTTGGTGGATGGTAATTCTGCGAGTGCCAGTGAAATTTTATCGGGTGCGCTGAAAGATAATGGACGCGCCACGATTATTGGGGATCAAACGTTTGGTAAGGCGTTAGTGCAGTCGGTTCATTCCCTGTCGGATGGTTCCGGTTTGGCTGTGACGATTGCTCACTACTACACGCCGAATGGAACGGATATCAGCCATAAAGGCATTACCCCGGATATCAAAGTTGAGATCAGCGACGCTCAAAAGCAAAAGTTAGCTACTAATCCAACTGCGATTGGCTCGAAAGACGATCCGATCTATACTCGTGCGGTCGCTGTCTTGCAAGCTCAGCTTCCCAATAAGCCGGTTGCTGCTCAGTAGAAAATTAAGGTAAAAAGGCAAAAGCAATAAAAATTATGCGATTGCGTCGGATGAGTGCCGGTGTGGTCGCATTTTTATGGGGGCAAAAATAAGAGTGTGATTGCATTCACCTGTCAAAAAATAAAAAGGCAAAAGTTAAGGAATAAATCCGAGCTTTTGCCTTTTATGTTTTAGATGAGTGCCGGTTATTGCAGCGCCGGCACCAAGCTCACAATCATTTGGATGTGCTCGGCAAACGCAGTCGTAAAGTGATGCGTCATCGGCAAACTATCCACCACCAAGCCGGCGCATAAAAGCATCAGGTAGAGGATAGAAAACTTAAACAGCGATTTCGCTACAACCCGATCCCCAGCATTGTGGGATAACTGCCAAGCCTTCTTCGCAAAAATCGCTCCTAGAAAAATCGCAATGCCGGCATAAACCGCACCCGCCGCATGAAGCGGATAAACCAACAACAGCGTCACCGGCAGCAATAACAGCGTATACAGCCAAATCTGACGCGCCGTTGTTTCATCCCCCTTAACCACCGGCAGCATGGGCACACCCACAGCCGCATAGTCATCACGAATCATCATGGCTAAAGCCCAGAAATGAGGCGGCGTCCACAGGAAAATGATCAGGAACAGTATCCAAGCCCCCCAGCTGAGATCACCTGTCACCGCCGCCCAACCCACCAAAGGCGGAATCGCGCCGGCAGCACCACCAATCACAATATTTTGCGTGCTGTGACGTTTCAGCCAATGAGTGTAAATCAGGACATAAAACACGATCCCAGACATTGCCAACAGCGCCGCTAATAAATTAGCAAAAACGGTGAGCAAGGTGAAAGAAAGACTTGCCAAAACAATCGCAAATAACAGCGCATCCCGAGGCTTGATCCGCCCGGAAGGAAGAGGACGCCAGCGCGTGCGCTCCATGATATAGTCGATGTCGCTGTCGTAAAGACAATTGATCGTATTCGCAGAGGCAGCCGACAAAGCCCCGCCGGATATCGTCACCAATAATAGTAGGGGATCGACTTGTCCTTTAGCCGCTACCCACATTCCCGCCGCTGTCGTGATCAGCAGCAGTAGAATAATTCGAGGCTTTGTTAGCTGATAATAACTTTGAATGACTTGTAAAAAGTTCTGATGATGGCGCTCAACATTTGTCCCAATGATTTCTTGCATGGATTCCTTTCCTTCCAGCCATCAGCCATTCAAGTTTCCGATTTTGGATTTTCGCTCAATCTAACCTTTAAAATCTAAAATCTAAAATTCCATTCGGCTGATAGCTGATAATTAAATTCACAACTCAAGACGCTTCTGATCTGCGTTCATAAAACTCAAAAATTTCTGCGCGATCGCGCAAAGCCAAAGCCGAGAACGCAACCAGCACTCCTAGCAAGGCCGCACCTGTGGCTTGGTGAGCGACGGTGAGCGGTTCTACCTGGAGGTGTAAGCGGAAGGTAGCCACGCCCAAAGCGATTTGCCATACTAACAAACCACCGGCCCAATTGGCTAGCTGGCGCAGGGTGGGGTGCAGTGCCGGCGTCCGCCATGATAGAAATACCAAAGCCAGTGTAGCAAGGCTGGCTGGCACCACACCGGCAATGTGGCTGTTCATCACTAAACACAATTGGCCGGCACCAAAGCACTGGTGCAAAGCCCATTGAGAGCCAACCAATCCGCCTAAAATGCTTTGCAAATATACCAGAATTGCAGCGCTCAACCCTACCCAAGGCAACTTCCCAACCGTGCCAATCGCGCGATAGGGCATTAAGGATACGCCGATTGCGAGTAGGGTGATGAAAAACAGGAGGGCACATCCTAGGTGAGCAGTAACGATGTCGAACCGCAGAAGTTCTGTTACCGTTAGTCCTCCCAAAACGCCCTGGAAAATAATTAAGCCGAGGGCGAAGGTGGATGCCCAGGGAAGCCAAGCAGGGAGGACTCGCCGATCCCACCAGGATAAGCCGGCCAACCCTATCGCACCGCAGCCGATCGCAGCAGCATCAAGCCGGTGAAACCACTCCAGAAACACTTGAAAATTCATTTGTGCCGTCGGCACTAACTCTCCATAACACAGGGGCCAGTCGGGGCAGGCAAGTCCCGCATTCATCACCCGCGTTGCACTGCCGACGGCCATCAAAAGCAGGGTCGCAATGGCTAGCTTCCAGACAAGGCGACGAATGCGTTCTGCCGATTGAGATTGTGTTGTAGAGGTGGCTGCGTCTTGATGCAGGATAGAGTTGGCCATGCGCTGTACCTCAGTTTTGATGGGAAATCAAGGTTAATCGAATACTGAGCGTTCGCTCATTTTTAAATCGACTCGTGACTTTTGCTAGGGTCGATCCTAGCAATTACTTTAATCATCCTGACTCCCATTCGCACTGGCTTTAGGAATTTCTTCCGATTGTTAGAAGCAATCACCCTTATATTACTTTTGCTTTAGAAAACTAAATAGATATTAACAAATCGCTATAATTTGGGGTGGGTCTTGCTGAAGACACCCAGCCGGCATGATTCTAAAGAAATCCCAAAAGGTGTCCAATGACAGCGAATTTGAATCATCACCTGCTTTAACGTAGGGATGTAAGCGGAACCAAAAAGTTGATGGCGACTGAGGTCTGTAACTAAACTGCAAGGCGTGACAAAGCACGCGCTTAGAGGCTGAATGCTGTTAGGCTCTAGCTAAGAGCCAACGTTTAAGAAATTTTGTCTGGAGGTTCCAAACCACCGTGAACATCCCAAACTCCATCCTCACCATGCTGGCCGGCATCGGACTGACCCTCGTCAGCCTATGGTACGGCCAGAACCACGGTTTACTGCCGGTGGCAGCCTCCGAAGAAGCCACCCATGTGGACAACTTGTTCAACACGATGATGACCATTTCCACCGGCCTGTTTTTGCTGGTGCAGGGAGTGCTGGTCATCGCTGCGGTTAAATATCGCCGGCGCAAGGATGACAACACCGACGGGCCGCCGATTCATGGCAACATTCCCCTAGAAATTCTCTGGACAGCGATCCCCGCTGTCATTGTGCTGGGCATCTCTGTTTACAGCTTTGAAATTTACAACGAAATGGGCGGCCTTGATCCCATGTCGTCCCACGATCACACGCTGAATGTCGCCCACAATATGCCCGGGGCGGCGATTGCAGCCCCCTTACCAGGAACGGAAGAAACCGCTTCACAGCCACAGCAAGCGCCTGAGCAAAAACTGATCGCCCTAGGCGTCGGCGCTTCCCCAGCGCATGAAGGCACCACAGCAGACGTGGTTGTCAATGTCACAGGCCTTCAGTTTGCCTGGATTTTCAGCTACCCCGACAGTGGCGTCACCTCTGGTGAGTTGCACGTGCCGGCCAATCGTGAAGTCCAGCTCAATATCGCTGCTAATGATGTGCTGCACGCGCTGTGGCTTCCCGAACTGCGCCTGAAACAAGATGCGATCCCCGGACGCACAACCGAGTTACGGTTCACGCCGGCCAAAGTCGGTGAGTACCCCGTGATCTGCGCTGAACTGTGCGGTAGCTACCACGGCGCGATGAAAAGTCGGCTAATTGTCCACACACCGGAAGAATTCGACAGTTGGGTTAAAAGCCAGCAAGAAGTTGCCAACCGCGAAGTGCTTGAACAAGCCGTGGCGGTTAATCCTGCCAACTTGTCTGAGGGCGAGTATTTGGCTCCCTATGCTGAAGACATGGGCGTTAACCCGCAAATACTGGAGCAGCTGCGCTCATCTCACGATCACGCCGCTCACAATTTTTAACGTTTTGTCATTTGTCATTTGTGATGGGTTGGTTGCCTCTGACCGATAACTAATGACCAATGACCCTACCTTTAGGTTGGCGTAGCCTTGACCAATGACCAATGACAACTTATGACTCAACAAGTACAGCTGCAAGAAAGTGCTAATCTTCCTGCTCGCGGTGAAGAACCGGGGCAAAGGAAGTGGCAAGATTACTTCACCTTTAATGGTGACCACAAGGTGATCGGGATTCAATACCTGGTCACGACGTTTATTTTTTACTTGATAGGTGGGATGCTGGCAACAGCGGTTCGCACAGAACTCGCCACCCCTGATGCTGATTTTGTCAGCCCGGAGCTTTACAACAGCCTGTTTACAGTCCACGCCACGATCATGATTTTCCTGTGGATCGTGCCGGCTGGAGCGGGATTTGCAAACTATATCCTTCCCTTGATGATTGGGGCGAAGGACATGGCTTTCCCAAAGTTAAATGCTTTAGCCTTTTGGATTATTCCACCGGCTGGTATTTTACTGCTGAGCAGTTTCTTGGTGGGCGCACCGGGGGCCGGCTGGACTTCTTACCCGCCCCTGAGCTTAATCAGTGGCAAAGCCGGTGAAGAAATTTGGATTCTCAGCCTTCTTTTGTTAGGAACTTCTTCAATTTTGGGCGCGGTGAATTTTGTTGTCACCATCTTCAAAATGCGAATTCCTGGCATGGGATTTAATCAAATGCCGCTGTTTTGCTGGGCGATGCTGGCAACTTCGGCACTGATTTTAATTGCGACGCCGGTTTTGGCAGCAGCTTTAATTTTGCTGTCCTTTGACTTGTTAGCAGGAACCGCATTTTTTAACCCAACCGGCGGGGGAGATCCGATTGTTTACCAGCATATGTTCTGGTTCTACTCCCACCCTGCTGTTTACATCATGATCCTGCCGTTTTTTGGCGTGCTCTCGGAAGTTATCCCTGTCAACTCCCGCAAGCCAATTTTCGGTTATAAAGCCATCGCCTACTCCAGTCTGGCGATTAGCTTTTTGGGCTTGATTGTTTGGGCGCACCATATGTTTACCAGTGGCACTCCTGGCTGGTTGCGGATGTTTTTTATGATCACCACGATGGTGATCGCTGTGCCCACCGGCATTAAGATATTTAGCTGGTTGGCCACCCTCTGGGGCGGTAAACTGCGGCTGAATAGTGCGCTGCTGTTTGCGATGGGTTTCATATCAACCTTTGTGTTGGGCGGGATCACCGGCGTTATGGTGGCTTCGGTTCCCTTCGATATTCACGTTCACGACACCTATTTTGTCGTTGCTCACCTGCACTACGTTCTCTTTGGCGGCAGTGTATTTGGTATTTACTCAGCTTTCTATCATTGGTTCCCGAAAATGACGGGACGGATGATGAACGAAACCTGGGGTCGCATTCATTTTGCCCTGACGTATATTGGCTTTAATGTTACTTTCTTGCCAATGCACGTTTTAGGTTTACAAGGAATGCCCCGGCGGGTGGCAATGTATGACCCAAAATTTGCCACACTGAATCTGGTTTGCAGCATTGGTGCCTATCTGCTGGCAGTGTCTACGTTCCCGTTTATTATCAATGCGATTTGGAGCTGGTCGAAAGGTCCGAAAGCCGGTGATAATCCTTGGGATGCGCTGACGCTGGAGTGGATGACAACTTCACCGCCACCGATTGAGAATTTTGACGCAACGCCGGTGTTGGCAACCGGCCCTTATGACTACGGTATGGGTAATCGCGACACGCAAGTGGGTGTGCCTTTTTCGGATGCGAAAGACCCAGCTTTGTCTGCCGGCCCGAGTTCTGCATTGCGTGCCGATCCCGATCCTGCGGTTGCCGCTCATCCAGATGACCGTCAAGGAGAAAGTCAAAACCGCGAATAGTTAGCTTTTAACTATCAGTTGTCAGTTGTTTTTATGACTGACAACTTCCTGAAGTTTGTACCTCTATTGGCATTAGAGTTTCATGCAAAGTCCAACAATCGATCCAGCGAAAGCTGAACTCAATTATCACCACAGCACTGAGGCGAAAGCCGATCACCACGAAGAACATCACGATTTTCGGATGTGGGGGGTGTTTGTCTTTCTGTGTGCGGAAGGAATGATCTTTTTCGGCTTGTTTGCCGCTTATTTGATCTATAAGGCAATGTCGCCGGTTTGGCCGCCGGAAGGCATCGAGCGAGAATTATTGGTGCCGGGAATTAACACCGTTATTCTGATTTCTAGCAGTTTTGTGATGAACAAAGGCAATACTGCAATTAAGAAGAATGATGTGGCCGGTTTGCGGCTTTGGGCGGCGGTCACTGCCCTGATGGGCGTCGTTTTCTTAGCCGGCCAGGTTTATGAATACAGCAATTTAGCCTTTGGTTTGACCAGCAATTTATACGCCAGCTCGTTTTATGTGATGACCGGCTTTCACGGTTTACACGTTTGCTTTGGTGTAATCCTAATTTTAGGGATGTTATGGCGTTCTCGCCTCCCCAATCACTACTCCAGTGAAAATCATTTTGGTGTGGAAGCCGCTGAAGTTTACTGGCACTTTGTTGATGTGATCTGGGTGATTTTGTTTGTGCTGCTGTATCTTCTCTAACTTGTTTATTCGGCATTGTTGCTGAGTGTTTCACCCCCAATTTGGGGGTTTTTTATTAGTTGAAGTGTAGCGGCAGAAGGGTGGAGAGTTGTTGCTATTTATGATTTAAATAAAATTAATAAGTTTATACAATGGCTGATTCTATTTCTAAAAATGAACATTAAAGCAATAGGGTAAATATTGATTTTGCCTAATAGAAATTAAAATTTGCTTCAAGTGACAGAAAAGCAAGAGTGTAAGGGTTCATCCTTAGGAAATATACTGGCGAGATGTGGAATACTTTCGTTCTGGTGCCGTCAAGAGCCGGTTGGGCATACGCCATCGATAAGTCAGGGCACTAATCATTAATTGAGAACAGAGACATAGAAAACGCTTGACGAGTAAAGCCAGGGTTGCATCAGCTACAAATTTCAGAATGTAAGATAGATAACAAGTGCCTGCGCTAAACTTAGATATGTCCCTTCCTGCTGTCTTACACCCAGAAGTTGTTGCGTTTATTCGTAAAATTCCCAAAAGTACCCTTCAGGAACAGATTTGGAATTGCATTCAAAAATTAAGACAGCAGCAATTTGACACCGGCTTACGCGTAAAAAAGCTCAAAGGGACTTCTAAGCGAGTTTGGGAAGCGAGAATTACCCAAGCAAGCCGGCTGATTTTTACCTACGAAAAATCGAGAAGTCCTGAAACGGGAAGCGCACAAGTTTATATTGCGGTTCAAGATATCTGTCTAGATCATGATGACGTTTCCCGAATTGCCAAAGCCAGAAAACGCACCCCTGATACAGAATGGCTGAATACTGAATTAATCGAAACAATAGGGAATATAGAAGGCGAAAGCAAAGCGTTTGATGCTGCCGAAATCTATGCGATCAAAAGCGCGATTGCTGAAGATTTAGCCCTGCCAACTGATTTTAAAGATGAACTTCTCAGTAATATTCCTTGGCAAGTTATCGAATCAGAAGCAGCATGGCATCAAGCCGTTATCCAGCAAAACGCTGAGTTGCCTCTGGAACTGACTCCAGAAGAATATCAACTGGTGAGATTGCCGGGAAATCTTCTGCTATCTGGGAGTGCCGGCACTGGTAAAACCACGGTTGCCCTTTATCGATTGCTCCAAAGTTTACAAGATTTTCCTTCGGAGAAACGTTTATATATTGCCTATAATCCCTTGCTAGTTAATAGCGCCCGCGAGCAATTTAAGCAGTTGGTGGGAAATAGTGTTGCGGAAGCTGACACCCTTTTTCAGTTTAAAACCATGCGGGATTTGAGCCTATAAATCCTTGAAAGCGCGGGACAATCCTATCTGGCTGAAGATGAAGTAAATTTCCATGCTTTCTGGCTAATTTATCGGGCGCACCCCAAACGAAAACAATACCCAACTGCTTTGGTGTGGGATGAAATTCGTAGCGTTATTAAAGGCTCTCAAGTGTCTGCTAATGCAGAAATGATGAGTGAAAAAGAGTATGAGAAGCTTAGCAAAAAAAGTGGCAGTGTCATTCCTCAAAATCAACGCCGGGAGTTTTATCAATTAGCTGAGTGGTATCAGAAAAAACTGAAACAGGATGGGCGGTTTGATGAAATTGATCTGGCGCGAAAAATCTTGCAAGTTCTGAGACAGAATGTGGCAGAGCGCTATCAGGTAATTGTTTGTGATGAAGTGCAGGATTTCACGAAATTGCAATTAGAACTATTATTGCAGTTAGGTGTGCCGGGAGGTCATTTATTTTTCGCCGGCGATTTACATCAAATGATCAGTCCCAGTGGATTTCGCTGAGAAGAACTTAAACAAAAGTTTTAACGGCGCAATCAAGAGGTTGTTGAACAAACCTTACAGTTTAATTTTCGTATTGTTGGCAATCTGGTAACTTTAGCCAATCAATTGCTGAAACTGCGCTCGAAATTTCTGAAACTTCCGCTAGTCAGTATTTCTGATCGTTATGATGTGGCAACCAGTTTAGCAGAGCCAGCCGGTTTGCAAAGAGATGAAAGCCAAAATCGCTTTTCTGGAGAGCCGGCTAGAGTCATTGCTGCACCCGTGGAAGCACTCAAGCAAACTTTGAAAGCGTTAAATCCTGGCGGTGCTATCTTGGTAAGAACCGATGAAGATAAAGATAAATTCTCTACAAGTTTTGAATCAAGTCTAGTCTTTACTGTTGAAGAAGCAAAAGGACTAGAATTTGATACGGTTTTTTTGATAGAATTCTTTGTGCCGGCACAAGAAATGTGGGATAGATTTTTTCGCAATGCTTCTGTTACCGAAAAAGAAATTCCCCAATTTCAGTTAGAACTAAATCTGCTTTATGTTGCTGTTACCCGTGCCCGACGCATCTTAAATATTTGGAAATCCACACTTCCCCAACTTTGGAGCCAACCCGAATTATCAGATTGCATCTTGCCCCTCAACCCTGAGTTAGTTCAGCAATCCCGGGTGGAACCTACTGCAGAAAGTTGGCGGCAACGAGGACTTTATTATCTAAAAGCAGAGTTTTACCAGCAAGCCATTAAATGTTTTGAAAAAGCCGGCGATGTTTTAGAGTTGCACAAAGCAAAAGCTAAAATGCTCGCGCAGCAGCGCCAGTATGCTGAAGCTTGCTGAAATGTTTGTTGAATTACAGGAATGGGCAACTGCTGCCTGGATGTTTGAAAAGCTAAAGCAGTGGACAAGCAGCTAAATTGTGGGCTAAGGCGGGCAATTTCAATAAACAGCAACTCTGTGAAATTTATGCACTAGAAGCTGTCCAAAAGTGGGAAGAAGCTGCTGAAAAATGGGAAGAACTTGCTCAACCTGAAAATGCCAAGCATTGCTGGCTAAAAAGTAACAGTGATCGGGCGATTGCTCGTTCTAGTTTAGGTGAACCTCATGCAGCAATTGAAGATTTAAATCAGGCAATTCTTCTAAATCCAAAGTTGGCAGCAGCCTACAACAACCGACGTGCTGTTCGTCGAGATTTAAAAGACACTCTAGGAGCGCTTGAGGATTAGAATCAAGCAATTAAAATTAATCCTAATTATGCTGATGCCTACTACAATCGAGGGGTGTCTCGTTCTGTTCTTGGCGATGTTGAAGGAGCGATTGAAGATTGGCAAGAGTCTGGAAAAATTAATCCTAAAAATCCTTTAGCTTATTACAACCTGGGAGTGAGTAAAATTCAAGAAGAAAATTACTTGGGGGCGCTAGAATATTATACTCAGGCGTTAAATAGCGCTCCCGATTTTGCTGAAGCTTACTTTGAGCGAGGGGTTACGCTTGATAAGCTTGGAAAGGTTGAGGAAGCCATTCAAGATTTCCATAAAGCTGCCAAAATTTACACTCGGCGCAAAAATATGGATCGCCACGAAGAAGCAATCGCTAATATTAAAAAGCTTCAGGGTGAGACGGCGGAATTAAACGAGCCGGCAGCTTAAAATAGGGATTAAATAGAAGGGCTGTTGGGTTTTGGTTGATTTGCAAGGTGCTTAAAAACTAAAGAATTTTGCTGGAAGTTTTAGAAATCCATCTAAACCTCGAAAATTAACTCGGACTCAGGTTAGTTAGCGATTCTGTGAATTAACAATTAATACCAAATCCTTTTTGGTATAACTCTTTTTACCCAAGCCAAAACCTTTGCTCCAAGAGGATTTTGTCAATCTGCAAGGTGTCTATCATAACCGGATTTGGTATAAAACCGTGACACCGGCATCTTGATCCAAACAAAACAAAAACCCCCAACCGGCAAGCGGCTGAGGGAAAAAACAGATTAGTAGAGTGTGCAGCGCACACCCCACTCACAACTCACTTCTAGCGCTTGTAAGGCACTACATTTTCGCCGAAATAGCGAGCATATTCAGCGCCGTTAACCAGTGCGGAAACGGCAGCCGGTAGCCCTTGAGCGCTCATTAGCTGCTCAGACTCCTGAACTTCCTCAGCACTCGGCATCCGTCCTAACAAGTGCCGACACAGCAACTCAGCAGACTTTGTAGCCGGGAAAGGCTTAACAAAGCGACCGTGATATGCGTCAGAGCTAGTTAGAGATTGGACAAACTCACGTACCGAAATTTCACCGGCACGCAGTTGAGCTTCCGCTTCAACTAAGCGGAACTCTACAGGGATTTCTTCGCTGTAGACATCCATCACCTGCCGGTAGATAGCCTCAATGGCCAAATTCATTTCCGTAGCATCGGTGCCTGGGGTAACGCGGTAAATCCGCGCTGCTTTGCTCACTGTTGTCGGCTTGACACTGGCAGCGGCAACCGAGCGGCCAACCCCAACCACATCAGGCTTTGGGGGCATGGAAGCCAATGCTTGCGCCGTCAGCGGCATCTTCGCAGCCACATCTCCACTAGAGAGATACGGCTCAAAAGACGGCACTACCAGATCGTCATTCTGCTTAGTGAGCTGGTTGTACAGCCGTTCCGTATTCGGGAAGTTGGCAGCAGGCAGGGTGGGGAAGCGGCGGTAAGGCACCACATCCTCGTTAAACACCTCCAGATACTCCATGCTATTCACCATTGCACCGATGAAGCCACGGATACCTTGAGAGGCCAAAATTTGGTTGTATTTGCGAATTTCTACCTGATCGCGGGGAGCGCGGCCCAAGAAATGCTTGGTGCCGAGTTCAATCACCTTCGTATTCGGATAAGGCGCGTAGAACTCACGGATGTAAAGGCTAGAACAACCCAACCCTTCAATAAACTCCTTAACGGTGATTTCCCCATTCCCCAGTCTGCTTTCCAGAACGCTGAATTCGTTCTTGATGATATAGGGGTTGAGATCGCGCTCGAAGATTTGCCGGTAGGCTGCTTGAATTAGGGTATTCAGCGCCACCTTGTCACCGCGATTTTCGAGCTTGAAGACCTTGGTTTGCTCACGCCGCTTTTGGACACCTTGGCTGACGCGATTTTCGATATCGGTTGCCGCACGTTGTGGCACAGCACCGAGTTCGAGATAGCGAGCCGTTTCTTCAACTTCCACCTTGAGGTTCTTATCGCCAATGCTGCCAACGCGCGTTGAACGCAGCGATTGACCGGCAGGCGTCACATAGCGCTCATAAGGAACCGTATCTTCCCCAAAGGCTTCCTCGTATTCCTTGCTATCGATAATCGCATCAACCAGAGCGTAGAAACCCTTCTTGGCGCAAATATCGAAGTAGGTATTGAGTTCTTGACGCCCGTAAGTCGGACGACCTAACAGCCGGCGGTGGATGTACTCAACCGCTTTACACACATAAAGCGATGTCCAGTACAAATTGCGGAATATATCCGACTTAGCCAAGGCGCGGATAAACTCCCGCATTGTGATGTCGCCGTTTTCCAGCTTAATTTCTGCTAACTTCTGGCGCTGACCTTCGTAAAGATCGCGGCCAAACACTTGCAGGTAAGCAGCGCGAATCACCGCTTGGGTCGAGCTTTCCGAGTATTTAACGCTGACACCTTGGACGGGGCGCACACCGCCACGTTTGCCATACTGGTTTTGGCCGCTGGGGATTTGATCCAGCTTGAACACCTTGGGACCCAAGGAACCAGGATTATTACCCCGTGCTGCGGGATTGCTCAATTGGTTTTCAATACCGGCACCGCGACGGATCAGGATGCGGCGAGTATCTTTACCAAACGGTGCAGGACTGCTGCTGGGGTTGCGCGTTTCTTTCGGGAAAATCGCACCGAACTGAATTTCCAAGGGGTCATTCCCACTACCATACGGGTGTTGGTCGGGTAGGGGCTGGTCGTAGGATGCAAACAGCGTGATAAACTGCGGCACCTTGCGGTATGGGGCGCTGTAGTTAAACAAATCGAACTGTGGACCCCAGTTGCGGCATTCTTGGGCTTCTTGACCCAGACCCCGCAGATAAGGCACAGTTTCTTCACCGAAGTAGTCAGAGTATTCTTGAGAATCGATCAAAGCGTCGATCAGCGCTGACAGACCGCCATCAGACACGATGGAGAAGTATTTTTGCACTTCTTCACGCGAAGATGGGGCACGACCTAAAATGTGGCGGAATGCCAATTCTAGGGCGCGGCTGTTGATAAACGGTAAGAAGAACTGGCTGCGGTAAAGCGGTGATTTAGCCAGCCGGCGGATAAACTCCTTCATGGAGATATCGCCGTTCTTGACTTTGGATTCGAGATCCGATATGCCTTGGCCGTATGCACGGGTGATGTCGCGCTCAAAGACTTGCCGGTAGGCTGCTTTGACGACGTCTTGCTTTTCCACACCAGACAAACCGGGCTTCATGACGAATTTTTGCCGGCGTTCTGCTGCGTTGAAGTAAGTCTGAGGCAGTTGCAAACCTTGCTGGTCATTAGAAGGGCGCTGCCGCACTTTGTCGGAAGGCGTCGGGGCTTTAAATTCTGTAATCGCCACCTCAAAGTATTGGTTGACGATGCTCCGTGCTTCCTCATCTTGCTTGAAATAACCCAAGGCTGCCGCCCGCATCTCTTGCATGGCTACGATGGTGGCAGCAGTAGAGCAGGCGTTTTCAATGATTTCCCGCAAGCCTCGGGTGTTCACTGCGATGATATTCGGGTCGCCGGCTACGATTGCATAGGTAATGTAGCGCAAGAACCAGCTCAAATCCCGCAGGGATTTGGTCATGTTGCTCGGCCCATAGCGCGAAATGTTGATCGGCTGGAACCCAAGGGGTGCCGGCCCACCGCTTGAGGCGCTAAACAACCCTCGCAAGCCTTCAAAAAAACCGCCCTTGGTGTCCACATACGTGACGTTTCCCAAGGCCGAATTTGGCCGAGTGTCCCCTGCGTTCGCCGCTCTCACGACGTTCTCCTGCTGCTGTGGCTTCTCTAAGTAAGCCATCGGAGAACCCCCCGTGAAAATACGGTTGGCAGCACGGGATACAATCAGTTCTGCATTCTTGGTTAGCGTCTCGGAAATATCCAGACGCTTCGCTCCTGATTTGAAATAGCTTTGCAGTTCAGTCAGTTCGCCCCGCTGCAGGAAGCGGTCTTGTTGTTCCGCTTGCGAAATGGTTGCGACTGGTACTGTTTGATATAGTTGTGGACGCGCCACTGAGCTTCCACCACTTGCTTTTACACTCATTCGATTTCAAAAGCTCCCAATAGTAATGATTACTGCGTTCGTTCAACTGCCACGCTAGTGTGCCACTTCGGAAGTCTTCAGGCTGAAGGAGCTACGCCGCCCGGCCACCTCTTCCCCTCGACCCCGCACCCCGCAGGGTGTTTCCGAGGAGGATGAATCTTGGAGAAGGCTGAAGGATTTCCGTGCTTTGCGTCCCCGTCCTTTTTAGGCGAAGCCTTCCCGAAGGGTTAGCTCAGGTCGGATAATTTTTTCTGCCTTCGGCCTGCTAGGTAAGATTTCTCCCCCGCCCTTGCCTTTTACCTTCCAAAACTGACTGCCCAATAGCCAATCAGCCCAGTCTTTAGATTAAAACGATTCGGTCTCATCACCCCGTTTTGTTAAAAATTGTGTCGAAATTATTTGCTTGTTACTTGGCGTCATCATATTAGATTGCCGTGTATTTTCTGAGAAGTGCTATAAGTTTTGTAACAAACCATCCGATTGTGCCGAATGCTGTAAGATCCGGTTGAACACGGTAACTAAGCCAAAAGATAAAAAAAGCTCAAAAAAATACTGTATCTACCTTACAGCATTTTGTATACCGCAAACATTCAAGTGCTACTGCTCCAAATCTCTTATCCCAACTTCCAAAAATCTAGACAGGGAATTCTTAGAGAATAGTCATTTAGTTTGCCAAAATCAAAGACTGAGACAGATAGGTTCAGCTCCGGCTTTATATCAATTAAAAGTAAAAAAGTAGACCTGAGAGAAAGGCAGCGATGCTTAAATCATTATTCACGTTTTCTCTATGTGTCCTGTCAGGGTTAGCCGGCGCAGTGGCGATCAGGCAGGCTGCTGTAGCTGATTTCCCCAAGACAAACTCTGGAGAAGTTTATATCAACTTCCCAGGTGCAACCGGCTACCCCATAAAAAGCGGCACAATGGTTGTCCCCGATCAGGACACTAGCCAAGCAGCCGCCGGCAGCCGGTTGAGCCGGTATGATGTTCAGATGGGCCGGATGATTGCACTCACGGCTTATTGGTGCGGTGAGGCTGACGACAATGGGGTTGAAGGGGTGGAGTGGAATTATATCGCCGATGGTGGCGAAGTTTTTATGGGCCGGTTTTCAATTCGCTGCAATCAGGCTCAAAATATTCTCAGCACTTATGGCGTTAAGCAACCAGAGCAAATCCGCATTCACTATCGGGGAAATCCGAGAGATGTGTCTGTGGCGTTTTTGGATTTGAATGAAGCGGAAATGTCCAAGTTTCAAGCGTTGGTGCAAACGTTTCGCCCACAATGCCTGGAAGATTCTCAAATTTGTCCGGGCGATCGTATGGAGTAAGCAGAGATTTCTGGCAAAAGAGTTTTTTTAACTACAGATAAACACAGATGTCTTGCCGGTTGGAGTGATAGGTATTGGCGATTGAGGATTTTTTTAAGGGGTTTAATAGCGCGGTGGTGATAGATTCGGTAAACTCGTGTAGCCGCAATTTTCCTCACTATGTCAGATTCTCAGGCGATTAGCGCTGCTGTTAGCAGGCTCTACGATACTTATCCATTTCCGCCGGAACCCCTTTTGGATGAACCGCCACCAGGGTACAACTGGCGCTGGACTTGGCCGGCTGCTTATAATTTTTGCACCGGCATGAAACCGCAAAATCTCGGTATTCGCATTTTGGATGCTGGCTGCGGTACAGGTGTTGGCACAGAATACTTAGTTCACCTCAACCCGCAGGCACACGTCACCGGCATTGATTTAAGTGCCGGCGCTTTGGAAGTTGCAAAAGAGCGTTGCCGGCGATCTGGTGCAGATCGGGTGGAGTTTCATCACCTCAGTCTGTATGATGTCGCGCAACTGGAGGGTGAGTTTGACTTAATTAACTGTGTTGGCGTCTTGCACCACTTACCCGATCCAATTCGCGGTATCAAGGCGCTGGCTTCTAAATTGGCTCCCGGCGGCTTGCTGCACATTTTTGTGTATGCTGAGTTGGGCCGGTGGGAAATCCAGCTCATGCAGAAGGCGATCTCGCTACTGCAAGGTGACAACCGCGGCGACTATAAAGATGGTGTTAAAGTCGGACGTCAGGTTTTTGCTTCTTTGCCTGAACATAACAGACTTGCCAAGCGAGAAAAAGAACGCTGGTCGATGGAAAATCAGCGGGATGAGTGCTTTGCGGATATGTATGTCCATCCGCAAGAGATTGACTACAACGTTGAGACGCTGTTTGAGCTGATTGATGCTGCCGGTTTAGAGTTCATTGGTTTCTCGAATCCAGACTACTGGAATTTAGAGCGACTTTTGGGGAAAGAAGCCGAGTTAATCAAGCGTGCTGAACAATTGGGTGAACGCGAACGTTACCGGCTGATTGAACTATTAGATCCAGAAGTGACTCATTACGAGTTTTTCTTAGGCCGAACGCCGGTTTCCAAGGCAGACTGGACATCTGATGAGACACTTTCATCAGCTATTCCAGAGGTAAGTCCCTGTGTCCAAGGTTGGCCCAGTGAGCAAGTATTTGATTACAACTATCAGATAGTTACTTTGTCGCCCGCAGAGTTTGCATTTTTGCAAGCTTGTGACGGCAGCCGAACGGTGGGGGATATTTTGACTTCTGTCGAGTTGGGGTTAGAGGGAGTGCGATCACTCCAGAAGAAACAACTGGTTTTGCTGACTGCCGGTTAAAACGTTAAGGCGCGATTATTCAAAAAGCGGTAATGCTGTGTGCCGGTTGGAATCGCGCCAACGTCTTCAAGTCTTGAAATACATCAGCGAATCATTAAGACATCAAGCTTGCAGATGTGCCGGTGTTGTGGGCATCAGTCAATTTCATTTCAGCCATTTCTTCAAGCCGGTAAGCAGCACGGTTCGTAAGCAAACAGTTTCGGAAATTTACAGGCATGATACCGAACCCCTACAGAGCGAACGAAACAACTATGTTTTTGTACACTAAGCTATCTAACGGCTCAAATCGTCGGCGGCAAGTACCCTAAAACTAAGCACGAGATATTCCGTCCTTCCGCTGCGCCGCAGACTCTTGATTACTTCAATAAAAACCGTAGTCTGTCATCCTTTGGATTAATGCCCCAAGTCTTTAATGTTGGTAAGGGATTTCCACCATTGCCGCCCAATCTTTGAATTTTTTGCTGTTCGCAGTCTAAGAAGTAAGCATCAGAATAGTATCGAGTAGGAACTTGAGGCTTACAGAACAGAATGTCATCTTTAGTTCGGATAAATAAAGGTTCTCTAGCATCATTGTCATCCTTTCCCATCCACTGCTCAAAAGCTTCTGATGGAGGCACATTTATAGAGTGGTCTGACTGTCCAGATAGTCTCATAGCCAGCGTCACCTTATCCGCTAATTCAACTGTAGTAGATGTCCAGAATCCCTTGCCAAGCATAGATTCTACTCGCCACTGCATATTTAATGTTGCATCGTTACAACCGTACAATCCTAAGCAAACAGCTTTGGATAATTCTTGAGCTTTACCATGCAAATCATCAAACGATGGATAGCTTGAAGCTGCTAAATGCTGAGCGCCACGAAAAAGAGCCAAGGTATAGAGAGATTCAAAAGTTCTTGGTGGATTATTACTATACAACTCTGGCATATAGCAACACCAGTTCTGCACGCGATCATCTTTGGATAGTGTTTCAATGAGCCTCAGAGTTTCTTCAAAACAAGCTGTTGAACCACCACCGTTAAAGTTACTTGTAGCTGGATGCTCTCCGTACGACCAAGGATGAGCTTGTCTAGGTTGTAGAAAAATCCAGTCCACATCCAGTGGGTGATGAGGATTCGGAAAAATCGCAAATAGCCAGTCTACAGTGTGTCCTCTATTTATAACGTCAAAGGCTGTATTTTTTCTATACCATCATTAATAACCGCTACAAAAGGAAACCAGCCATCCTCTATCATTTTTTTAAAGTTACTACTTTTTTCTAGAAATAGATACTGACTAAGATAAGCAAGCCTCCGATAATAGCATCCCATTTCTTTCAGAGCTAATTGACCGTTAAGATTTCCACTCAAATCAAAAAATAGATCAAAATTCCAGTTCTCACGGAATAGCCAAACAATTCTGTCTCCATCTTCTGGGTTCAAATCAATCACAATATCCTGAAAGAAGACTCCAACAATATCCGCCAAGTTGTTTTTGAAAACAGCTCGATATGGCTCAACAGGTGTTTTAGGAATAGCTGTTACACCAAAAGGAAACTTTTGATAGACATAAGCCTTATTATCAGGTTTTATAATTACTAAGATAGAATTAAGTGATGAACTAGGATCTACTCCAAGAATTGGAGATAATAGTTGTGTGGCAAATAGAGGAAAGTCTTCATCTAAAGAAGAAGTGAACATTTTCTGAATCACTTTTCCTTCTTTTCCAGGCAAGATTGTTTCGGCAGCAAGTCCAAATAACTGAAAATCGTTAATGATTTTAGGCTCATAGACCCCTTGCACTTGCATGATTTTATGTTTAGCCACAATGAACCTCCGATTGCTGTACCCCTAATAATTTTTGGGTAGCTAAGGACTCAGCATTATAATAACGTTTCTGTTGAATAGCTGCCGATTAGATAACGTCTTTTTGTTTCATGATGTTTCAGCCAGATTGTGTAGGAAAACTTGATATTTTGCATCTAACCGACCTGACCCGCAAAATAGATTTATTTATAAAAGTAGATTTTTTACATTCGCTTACAAACACACCCAGACAGGTACAGATAAGCCATCTGTGTTTATCTGTGTGCATCTGTGGTTTTAAATTCTTTTTCCAAAAATAAATGGGCTAATGGCGTAGACAGATTTGCTCAAGGCTA
The DNA here is from genome assembly GCF_014695725.1 of Microcoleus sp. FACHB-672. Taxonomy (NCBI): domain Bacteria; kingdom Bacillati; phylum Cyanobacteriota; class Cyanophyceae; order Oscillatoriales; family Microcoleaceae; genus Microcoleus; species Microcoleus sp. FACHB-672. The sequence continues at coordinate 142,186 of NZ_JACJOU010000022.1, forward strand.
CACCGGCTCCCAGTTGAGATAATACCCAAAGCCCCTGCAACCACCTCATGGGCCAATTACGCCTCGTGCCGGCAAGAAAGCAGCCTGGAGTGTATGAAGGCTAACCGGCACACCGGCTTTAAGCACGTAACACGCTTTGGATATGAGAAGCGCGTCCTGTCTGAGGCGGTTCTGCGCCGACCAAAAATGAAGAAAAATATTACAAAATATTAAGCTGTGATCGAGAGTGTAAACCTCATGCTGCAAAATATCCGTATTTGCAAAAGGTAGCTGGCGTCTGAAGTGTTGTGGGTGTCGCTTTCCCTTAAACTATTTGAGGGACATCTGGGGAAACTCAGAACGGGCCGGTTCCAGCAACTCTGACAACCGTAACGGCTGACACCCTTGCAAAAGAAACCCGGCAAACGACTGGCAAAAGCCAGATTCACTCTTATTTGGGAGGCAATCATTAAATGAGTATCGTCACGAAGTCCATCGTGAATGCAGATGCTGAGGCCCGTTATCTCAGCCCTGGTGAATTAGATCGGATCAAAGGTTTCGTCACCACCGGCGAACGTCGCGTCCGCATCGCCCAAATCTTGACCGAATCCCGCGAGCGCATCGTCAAGCAAGCCGGCGACCAACTGTTCCAAAAGCGTCCTGATGTCGTCTCTCCCGGTGGCAACGCCTACGGCGAAGAAATGACTGCTACCTGCTTGCGTGACTTGGACTACTATCTGCGTTTGGTCACCTACGGAATCGTCGCCGGTGATGTCACCCCCATCGAAGAAATCGGTGTTGTGGGCGTTCGCGAAATGTACAAGTCCCTCGGCACCCCCATTGATGGTGTTGTCGAAGGCGTCCGTGCAATGAAAGGTGCTGCCACCGCTCTGCTGTCTGGGGAAGATGCCTCTGAAGCTTCTGCATACTTCGACTACCTGATCGGTGCCATGCAGTAAGGTTTACCCCTACTGACAATTTGAACGAACGAACATTAGGCAGTGTAAGGAACAATAAACAATGCAAGACGCAATTACCGCAGTTATTAACTCTTCCGACGTTCAAGGTAAGTACCTTGACAACAGCGCTCTGGACAAGCTGAAAGGCTACTTCCAAACCGGCGAACTGCGCGTCCGCGCCGCCACCACCATCAGCGCCAACGCCTCCACCATCGTCAAAGAAGCAGTTGCCAAGTCTCTGCTGTACTCTGACATCACCCGTCCCGGTGGAAATATGTACACCACCCGTCGCTATGCAGCTTGCATCCGCGACCTCGACTACTACCTCCGCTATTCCACCTATGCCATGCTGGCCGGCGATCCTTCCATCTTGGATGAGCGCGTCCTCAATGGCTTGAAAGAAACCTACAACTCCCTGGGCGTGCCCATCGGTGCAACTGTACAAGCTATCCAAGCCATGAAAGAAGTCACCGCCGGCTTGGTGGGTCCTGATGCCGGTAAAGAAATGGGTGTCTACTTCGACTACATCAGCTCTGGCTTGAGCTAATAGCTGAGTCGGAGAGTCTGAATCAGAGAGTCCTGAGTTAAAAAAACTCAAAACTCGCTCATTCACAACTCAAAACTCTCATATTGTAAGGTCAGGGAAGTCCAGAGTGAGTGCTAGCTTGTCAAAGGCTTATTCACACCAATCAATGAGTTTTAACGATCTAACATTGACTCTTGATCTCCCGACCTTCAATACACTTCTCACCCCTGCGTGAATATTGGTAGTGAGAAGAAGGCCGAAATTATCGTAAAATACAAAATGTTCGTGGAAGCCGACGCCACGGATCTCAGCGATAAGCAGACAGGCACTACCTCAGATGGCGAGAGCCGGCGCTCATCGCATAGAAAAGACTCCACCGCACTCATCTCCCACTCGTACGGGTTCTGACCTGTTCCAGTGATTCAGGGCGTGTGTCAGCCGTCCGGCGATGTGTCAGACAGCCAAAATAGAATCATCATTAGCAGTGTTCTAAGTTGCGGCAGAGTCTAGGCGCAAGTTCCCGCTAAAATTACGAAGCAAGTTAGCGGTGAATAGTTGACATTAGATATTTGAATTCAGATTCCAAATTTTTCGCACCCCCCTCAGGAGAAACCATCCCATGAGAATGTTCAAAGTTACAGCCTGCGTTCCCAGCCAGACTCGTATCCGCACTCAGCGGGAATTGCAAAACACCTACTTCACAAAGTTAGTTCCCTACGATAACTGGTTTCGTGAACAGCAACGCATCATGAAAATGGGTGGCAAAATCATCAAAGTTCAGTTGGCAACTGGCAAACCAGGCACAAACGCCGGTTTACTCTAATTGCCGTTTAGATGGCATAAGGCATCTAAAAAGAGGTCGCAGCGGCCTCTTTTTTATTAGCATCATTCGCTTTAACTAAAAAACTTCCGGCTAGATAAGTTTTATAATAAATTCTAAAAATTTCTAAAATTCAACAGATTAATGATTAATAATTAAATACTAATTAAACGGATTTATAAAATTTACAAAAGGGAGCGAGTTTTAGCATTCACAGGTAAGACCTACTTATGTGCTAAAAAGTTCTAGTACCGCACCCAAAATAGCGACGCTCGTGGATATAAGCCGCTTGATTCCCATTTTCGATCCCTCCGTGCAGGAATGGGCTTGGGAAGCCCGTTTGCTGCGGTGGTTAACATTCCTGTGGTTGTTTGTGGGGTTAGTAGTGCTGTTCTCCGCCTCCTACCCCAGCGCCCATGATGATTATGGGGATGGGCTGTACTACGTCAAAAGGCAGCTAGTTGCGGTTGTGGTGGGCTTAATTGGCTTCAATATCCTGGTACACTCTCCCCTGCGTTATGTTTTGGGGATAGCCAACTGGTTTGTCATCCTGCTGTTGGGGTTGATTTGGTTGACTTTAGTGCCGGGACTGGGAAACACCGTTAATGGCGCGACCCGCTGGCTTGCTCTTGGGCCGGTGCCGGTTCAACCCTCGGAATTTATCAAACCCTTCCTAGTGCTGCAAAGCGCCCGCATTTTTGGACAGTGGAAAGGGATACCCAAGGCTGTTCGCATCACGTGGTTGGGAATTTTTGCAACGGTACTCTTAGGCATTTTGATGCAGCCAAACCTGAGTACAACAGCACTGTGCGGCATGACTTTGTGGTTAATTGCCCTTGCCGCCGGCATCCCCATCGCTCAACTGGGGGGAACTGCGTTTGCAGGGCTAATGCTGGCTACTTTAAGTATCACGCTAAAAGAATATCAGCGCCGGCGGATCATGTCGTTCCTCAATCCTTGGCACGATGCGATGGGGGATGGCTATCAGCTAAGTCAAAGTTTGCTGGCAGTGGGTTCTGGTGGCCCCTGGGGCACCGGCTATGGACTGTCCCAACAAAAGCTATTTTACCTACCTATTCAGTACAGCGATTTTATCTTTTCCGTCTTTGCTGAAGAGTTTGGCCTAATTGGTTGCTTACTGCTGTTGCTGTTGCTGGTAGCCTTTGGGACACTTGCCCTGAGAGTTGCTTTCAAAGCTAGCAACATCATGCACCAGCTCGTTGCAATTGGCACGATGGTGCTGCTGGTGGGGCAATCTCTCCTGAATATAGGCGTTGCCACCGGCGCTTTACCGACCACCGGCTTACCGCTACCGATGTTCAGTTATGGTGGCAGTTCGATGGTTGCGAGTTTGCTAATTGCCGGCTTGTTGGTGCGCGTAGCGCGAGAAAGTAGTGGTGCAGAGGTACTGTCTTTAGAAGAACGCCGTGTTCGCCGTCGTCGGCTGCGTTAGCCGGCAGAACAAAATAGCTTGAGAAAAAGTAGATTGTTGCCCACTGCGTCATGCGAGGTTGCCGATGTCTGCCGGCACTCCTATATTTCTCCCTCACAACTGGTCTGGATCTACCCCCATTTCTCGCAATCGAGCTTCCAGAACTTCCCGCCGCCGGCGTTCTTCCTCTAATAATGCCTCTGCCTGATTAGCTCGTTGTTGTTCTTGCTCTTTTTTTTGCATCAATTCCACATAAGAAGCAAATCGCTCCCCATCAGGCCGGTAAATCTGCAAATCTCCCTCAGAAATCTCAAATCTTACCTCTAACCTCGGACTCACCCACCCGATTATCTCCTCAATCACTTCTAACTGATTTTCCCTTCGCACCCAGCCACATAAATCTACTTTTTCAGGATCGTATAAATAATATTCTTCAACTTGATAGTGGTTATAAAACTCCTGTTTCTTTGCCATTTCTTTGATTGTATTTCCGGGAGATAATATCTCAAACACGACTTGCGGCGGGATATTCTCTTCCACCCACTGCTTATAGGAACCTCTATCTCCTTTTGGCCGGCCAAATACCACCATCACATCGGGGGCGGTGCAAATTGTGTTATTTCCCTCCACCGGATACCACAACAAATCGCCGGCAGTAAATACATTCGCATCGTCTTTGAAAAGTGCGTCGATTCCCCCTTGAATTGTCACAATCAAGCGGTATTGTTTCGTATTGTCTGCCATTGGTTTCCCGTCGCTGTCTGGGTAGATGATCTCTGGTTGTGCCGGCACTTGCACTTCTTGTACCATGCTGCCTTCTCTCCTTTATTTTTTTCTATTATTATTTTATCCAATTGCTCTTTAACTTCTCAACATTTTCACGAATTCAGTGAGATTATTGAACATTTTAAAAATTTAATAATGGATAATTTATCAAGATTTCTGGAGAGAATTTCACCCATTGATATAAGAGATGTGAGTGTTCAAGTTCAAGAAATATTTCCACCGGCAGCTACATAGCATTTCTCAAACAGCGTGCGTGAGTTACAATGCAAGCTGTTTGGGCATTTTACCGGCAGCATGATAGAAACACTTCAAACCCAGCTATATCAACTCCAGCAACTCGCAGATCAACTCGTCTCAACCCAGCTAACCCACCTTAGCTGGATGAGTGTCGGCATCATCTTCATCGCCGGCTTGCTCACTAGCCTCACGCCCTGTATGCTCTCCATGTTGCCAATTACCATTGGCTACATCGGCGGATACGAAGCCAAAACCCGTATCCAAGCTGCCGCACAATCAACTTGGTTTTCCCTCGGACTTGCTACGACGCTTGCCGCTTTGGGAATCCTCGCTGCAGTTGCCGGCCAAGTTTATGGTCAAGTTGGCATTGGCTTACCCATTATTGTTAGCATCATCGCTATCATCATGGGGCTAAACTTACTCGAAGCATTACCTCTACAATTACCCTCCTTCGGTGGCATGGAGTGGATTTCCAAAGATTTACCAGAAGGCGTGAGATCCTATCTAATCGGATTAACTTTTGGTATCGTTGCTTCTCCTTGTAGTACGCCAGTTCTTGCAACCTTACTTGCCTGGATTTCCACTACAAAAGATCCAATTTTAGGCAGTGTTTTACTGCTTTTCTACACAGCCGGCTACGTTGCTCCCTTGATAATAGCCGGCACCTTCACCGCGAGTATTAAAAAACTTCTAGAATTACGCCGATGGTCTGCTTGGATCACACCCGTCAGCGGTGCGTTATTAGTCGGATTTGGGGTATTTTCCTTGCTGTTTCGTCTGGTGCCGGCAGCCTGATGATTTGTTATTTTTCCTTGACAATTCGACGCATTTGTCCTTGACAAGCTAAAAATAATAGACAACTATAAAAAACAAGTTAATCGAACTTCACGCCAGAGCAATTCACAGACCAAAACTCATGGAATCCGTAAAAGAGTATTTGTCGAGTCTGACTGATAGCGAATTGAGGCCCACTGCATTACGCGTGGCTTTAGTAGTGGGTTCGATTTTGTTTAGCATCAATCACGGTTGGGCACTCACACAGGGTCAAATGAGCCGAGATCGTTGGGTAGCGGCTTCTATGACTTATATCGTTCCCTACATGGTCAATGTCCACGGCCAGTATATCAGTCGCACTCGCCGGCAAAAGCCCGTCACATCGCTCAAAACTTGATCGTGAGTGCGTCAACCCTTGATAAATCTCTGCGAATCGCTCATTGTTAAAGAGTTAAGGCTATAACTTTTCTACAATTAACAATAAGCAAATCGCAACAGAGGTAGACTGTGACGGCAGGACCGACAGATTCATTTTTAACAAAAATATTGCATTGGGGCACACTGCCAACCCGTTTTTTCCGGAAGGAGGTGTTGCCTCTGATAGCTGATTTGCGGCTGGCAATTCTATTGTTGTTAGCGATAGCCGCTTTTAGCATCTCCGGCACCGTCATTGAGCAAGGTCAATCTCTGGCGTTTTATCAAGCCAATTATCCCGAAAATCCCGCCCTGTTTGGCTTCCTAAGTTGGAAAGTGCTGCTCGCTATTGGACTTGACCACGTTTACCGGACTTGGTGGTTTTTGTCAATCCTGATTTTATTTGGGTCGAGCTTAACCGCCTGCACCTTCACCCGCCAATTTCCCGCCCTAACAGCAGCCCGCCGGTGGAAATTTTACGATTTGCCTCGTCAGTTTGAAAAATTAGCCCTCAGCGCTCAAATTGACACGGCTGTGGAAATGCGAAATACCGCGTCTCTAAATTCCTTAGAAGAGTTGTTGCAAAGCCGGCGCTATCGGGTGTTTCGGGAAGGCGAAACGCTTTATGCCCGTAAAGGAATAGTCGGACGTATTGGCCCGATTGTCGTCCACGCCAGTATGCTGATCATTCTCGCCGGCTCGATTTTGGGCGCGATGACCGGCTTCATGGCTCAAGAACTCGTTCCCAGCGGCAATAGCTTTCACATCAATAATATTGTCGATGCCGGCCCGTGGGCAGCGCCGCAAATTCCCAAAGATTGGTCAGTGCGAGTCAATCGCTTCTGGATTAATTACACACCCGATGGCAACATCGACCAATTTTACTCGGATCTCTCAGTCTTAGACCGGCAGGAACAGGAAGTTGATCGCCAAACGATTCACGTCAACAAACCTTTGCGGTACAAAGGCGTGACAATGTACCAAACCGATTGGGGAATTGCCGGCATTCAAGTGCAAGTCAACAAAAGCCCAATCTTGCAATTACCAATGGCTCAACTCGATTCCAAAGGGCAAGGGCGCATCTGGGGAACCTGGATTCCTACCAAGCCAGATTTTAGTGAAGGCGTATCCCTTTTAGCGCGAGACTTGCAAGGAACACTGCTGATTTACGATGCCAAAGGTCAACTCAGCACCACACTCCGCGCCGGCATGGCAACAGAAATCAATGGTGTCACCCTGAAAATCGTTCAAGTCATCGGCAGCACCGGCTTGCAAATTAAAGCCGATCCAGGCATCCCTCTCGTCTACACCGGCTTCGGTTTGCTCATGCTAGGCGTCATGATGAGTTACGTCTCCCACTCCCAAGTTTGGGCGCTGCAAAAAGACGGTCAACTTTACGTTGGCGGCAGAACCAACCGCGCTCAAGTTGCGTTTGAGCGCGAAGTGGTGGAAGTTTTAGATCGGCTTTCCGCAACCGAGGAAACCCGTCAAGTTGTTGTAGTTTAAACACAAAAAACAGAGGAACGCAACAGAAGTTATTTCTGTGCGTTCCTTTGCGTTGAAATTGCTACTTTGTTATGCCTCAACCGGCTTCTGATGATGCACTTCTATAACCGTGTGAACGTTGCCGCGAGGTGAAAAATCTCCCTTAATTGTGACCTCAAGCGGATCACAAGCGGCAACGAAATCATCCAAGATTTGATTCACCGATTCTTCGTGAGAGATGTAGCGATCACGGTAGCTGTTAATATACAGCTTGATCGCTTTGAGTTCCACCACAGATTGATCGGGTACATAAGTGATGTGGATCGTGGCGAAGTCTGGATAGCCAGAAAACGGACATTTGCAGGTAAACTCTGGCAAAGTAATGTTGATGTTGTACCGGCGTCCCACTCGTGGGTTGGGGAAAACAATCAGGTTTCCCTCGGCAATATTGCGTTCGCCGTACTTCATTTCGGGAGTTTGAGTGCCGGTGCTAGATTCCGGCGATAAATCTTGTTGGGTTAGGGAATGGCTCATATTGATTTTGAATTTTGGCTGGGCGGATTTTAGATGTAAATTTGACCGTTGTGAACAATCTCTAGCTTAGCTTTTAGCTTTTAATTAAGGCAATTAAAAATTATTAATTTTCCTGATTATTGCTCATAATTTATAAATCGCCTTTACTCCCTAGTTTCAATTATACAGTAATTAACAATTGCTTGTTGTCAGCAAAAATATAGAAGCTTTCAGGAACGCTAAGAAAACTTGTTTGATGATCTGAAACTTAAAGCAAATTTAAAAAAATATCTGAAGTTAATACCCAATATTACGAATTGTTTGACAATCTTGGCAATAACGGGCCGGCTTTAATAAATTTGACCAGGAGAAACCCATCAACGAAATACCGAACATTAAAATTAACTGCGCCTCAAGAAATCAGGAATCGACAAAACCGGCTGTGTAGTTCATCCAAACTAAATCTGAAAGGAGTTCACGATGAAAGATCGGCTTAATGCCTTATTCCAAGTCATTTTTTGGCTTTGGAATCTTACCTTTCTGTTGCTGACTTACCTAGGAATACTGCCCTTAATAGGGCCGGCATTGATCGAGGCAACCTTCACCGGCTTGATTCCCAGTGAATTCCTTATCACCCTCATTGCCCTAATTGCAGTGCCAACTGCCTGCACAGCCATGGGAGGGTGGCGTTTTCACAATCAACCCCTACAGCTAATGCGTCTATTTTATGGCGTAGAAGCACCGCTGTTTGCCCTGTGCCTGCTCCGCTTCTTTATTTTGCGCGAACTCACCCCTGCCAGCACCTTAATACTTGGCACCTTAGTTGTGTGTGTCGCAGCTTTCCTCCTCGAACTCCTCTATGGCTATGCTGAACGTCATCCAGCACTCGCTTGGGCGCAACTGATCGCCCACAGCTTGATGCTGATCGTCGGCCTCTATGCCGGCCTTTTGCTGCTATTTTATGCTGTGCCGGCAGCCCCTTTTGTCGTATTCGGTGTCTTCGGATTTTTAGGCGAACTTTGGCGAATACTCACTTCAGAACCCCTGCTTTTTTTAAACTACGCCTTTACCGCCTTTCTCCTGGTTCTCCTGTTTGGCATTACTTGTACCTTATTTCTTGCCATGCCCTCATTATTGGCAAGTTCCTACATTCAATCTGGCTATCGCATTTTACTCACCTTTGCCGGCCAAAATGGGCGAACCCGCGCTTTTGCCGGCTCTCTAGGCGTCGTCACAGCCTGGATGATCTTATTCATCTCATTTCAACAACAGCCACAAATACAGGCATTTGAACTACTAGATAAGCCGGCTGCGACTGACAACACGAGAGCAGAACTTGTAGCCAAATCCGATACCATTCGCACCGGCTTACTCAACGCTTACTTGTCTTCCTACCGCTATCTCAGCACAATCCAAGAAAGTAACCAGATTCGGGTGATGTATGAAAAGACCTTTAATACCCCTCAACCCGTCTCACAATTTTTACAAGATAGCTACAATCGGCTGATGTCACCGTTTTTGTACAACGGCTCTCGCCAAGATATCAAAAAAGCTGAAAAACTCTACGCCGATTTTTTTGACAAACCCATTCAAAAAGGCGAACAAGAAGCAGTTCTTCACGCCTTAAAATCTACCGTCAATCGGGACGAAGCCAAAGCAGGACTTCTGAATATTGGTCAGAAAAAAGTTTGGCTGCAAACCCAAGAAGTCACCGTAAAACCTCACGGCGATTGGGCAGATGTAGAACTTTACGAAGTCTATAAAAACCAAACGACAGATGTTGAAGAAGTTCTTTATTACTTCTCACTACCAGAAAGCGCCGTTCTAACCGGCGTCTGGTTGGGTGATACAAATGATCGAGCCAAGCGTTTCCCCTTCACCGTTTCACCTCGTGGGGCTGCTCAAAAAGTCTATAACCAACAAGTAAACCGCGCTCGGCCTGTCGATCCAGCACTTCTCGAACAAGTGGGGCCACGCCATTACCGGCTGCGAGCATTTCCAGTTCCCGCACCATTAACAACTTGGGAGCGTAACAACTCAACCCAGCGTCCAACCGAAATGAATTTGTGGCTGACTTATCAAGTGATACGAGAAGAAAAGGGTTGGCCACTGCCAGTTTTAGGAGAAAAACGGAATATCTTTTGGACGAAAAATACTCAGCGCATCCGCAATGGACAAACGGTTAAAGATTTCCAAGATAGCTGGCTAGAAGCTTATTTGCCGGCAGATGGACAGGACAAGCCGGCATCCCATCAAGTTAATTTACCAGATGGCTCCCGCATTACCGCAAAGCCGTTAGCAGAAAAAGATTACACTTTGCCTCAAGGGAAGCGCTTTGCAGTTGTTGTCGATACTTCGCGCAGTATGGCTGCTCATACTCAGCAGCTAAGCGAGACATTCAAGTGGTTAAAAGATCGGGGTTTTGCTGATAATAACGCTGCCAATAATGATGCAGATTTATATATAACTGCATCCACAGGTAAGCAACCCCAGCGCATCGACGATCTGCAAAAATTTGATGTAGGGAAGATGCCGCTTTATGGCACACTCCAACTGAAGGAAATGCTGCGGCAATTTGTACAATTGCGAGGCGATATTGCCTACGATGGCATTTTAGTTGTGACGGATGAAGGCAGTTATGAACTATCCGATGACAGTAAAGAAGTGCCGGTGATGCCGGCACCGGCATGGATGGTGCATTTAGGCGCAATGCCACCGGCTTATGATGATGCCACGTTAAAAGCTATTCAAGATAGCGGTGGAGGCGTTGCTACCAACCTGCCAGAAGTCTTAGAACGAATGGCAACCAAAGCCGCTTTAGGGCCATCTGCGGTGAGTGTGGTGGATGGTTATGCCTGGGTTAGGGAAAAGCCGGTGAGTGAAACCCCTAAGCCACAACCAGGAAACAAAGCTAAGGCGACACCAGAAAACAAAGCTCAGACGGCTTCAAACACCGGCTTTGAACCCCTAGCCGCGCGGCAGTTAGTTTTAGGGTTGAGCAAGACGATCAAGGGAAACGAAATTTCTCAACTTGATGCGATTCATGCAATCGCTAAAAACTTCAAGATAGTCACTCCCTACTCGTCGATGATTGTATTGGTCAACGATGAGCAACGCAAAGCGCTCAAAGAAGCTGAAGCCGATCTCAACCGTTTTGATCGGCAAGTGGAAGATGGGAATGAGCAGTTGGAGACACCAAACAATCCTTTAAACGCCAGTGTCCCTGAACCTGGAACAGTTATCGGTTTAGCTGCCGGCACAGTGATGTTGATTGTCGCGCGTCAACGACGCCGGTTCAAGTCACGGATATAAGTCCGTGAACTTCCCCCTCCTGTAACGAGGTGGAAGCTGAATAAATTTTTGTTTTTGTAAGGGGGAAGCAAGGTTCCCCCTTTCTTATTCCTTGCACAGAAGGGACCAGGGGAACACTCAGTTAGTTTTGCATTCAAGCCCAAGCCACTATATCTTAGAGATTTGTAGCGAATTGCTTGACGAATTGCGGTTCGGCTTGTTCTAATCTGAGTCATAGTTTTATAGACCGACTCTGCGTAAAAGCACTTCTGCTCAACTTCAGATGTTCCATTAAATTCTTAATCGTTTATGCGAAATGCAACCGCCTCTGGCAACTCGATGCCAACCGAACCCCAATCCTACTCTCCTTCTGTCCCCATTACCATCTACCGACAAATGGCAGCAGAGTTGGAAGCAACCAAGGCTCAGATGGACTCTGTCAACGCTCACAACCAGCACTTGCTCCAAGAAAATCAGCAGTTGCGTCTAGAAATTGACAAAGTTGTTCAATCAACCTATCGCTTGCAACAGGTTGTCCACTCATTCCAGGCTTACACGCCAACGGTTGCACCGCGCACTGCCGGTAACTCGACATTTGGGATGCAGCCTCCTTACCCAAGCCAGAGTTCTCATGGGGTTCCTTCTGCCGGCGCTGAGAGTGTGATGAACAACCCATTCCCGGTATTTGATCCGGATGCTGCGAACTCAGCCTTTGCACAGCCTTTGTTTACAGAACAACAAGAAGTTCGCCCTCGTCGCGGCCCGAAACCAAGACGTTCTTCTGATATGGGTGGAGTGTGGTTGGCTGTTACGATTTTTTTAATTGTGGTCGCTGCGTTTGGTGCCGGCTACTGGATTGTGCGTCCAATGTTGCTTAAGCGCTAGCCTCAATGTGCGAGTGAGAAGTCACAAGTTTCTTAAATTTTTAAGCACTTTTCACTTCTCACTTTGCGAATTTTTCTGCGTCAAAAGTTCATAAGTTGGGTTGAGGGACGAACCCTTTGCTTCACTTCGCCAAACATAGATTTTTACTCATTTTTGTTTAATTAATAAAACAATTAAATTTAAATAAAATGCTCAACTGATTTCACCCATCAACAAATTAATAAAAGCTCAAATATCTGAAACTTTCTGATAGCGTTCTCAGCACCGAATCCGAGCTAAGCACCCTCAATCAAAATACAAACAATCTCCCAGGCGAACACAGAGTTTTGAAAAAGCTCAACAACCCTTATCTTCTAATCTCAGCCATTCCTAAAAAAAGCAGAAAAAAGTTGGGTTCAGCTATGCGCCAAACCCAACTTCTTATCAGATATCAAGCTCAAAGGGTTATATTAACCTTGCGCCTCATCCTCTAATTAATTACACCGGCTTTAAGAGGAAGGGTCGAATAAGTTTCGGAACAAACAGGCTCTTCCATACCCATCTCTGGATAAAAGCCACGCGGGGTCTCTCGCATTGTTACCTGCTCAGCTTGAAGAGCGTCTTTGAGCACCTGCATCGCCAGTTTAGGCTCTCCTGCCCCACAGAAGAATAAATCAGCAGCAAAATATCCATATTCTGGCCAAGTATGGATGGCGATATGAGATTCAGCCAACGTGGCTGTTGCCGTGACACCGTGTGGACTGAACTGGTGAACACACATATCAATGAGAGTAGCGCCTCCAGCTGAAATCGCATCTATTAGGGCGCGGCGGATGCGTTCAGGATCGTTGAGAAGCTCTGCAGGGCACTGCCAAGCATCAACAACCAGATGGGTTCCCATTTGTTTCATTCTATCTGTAACACTCCACCCAAGTACATCGCAAACCTTTTAATCATAGCAGAATTTTAAATACTGCTCAAGGCGAAACTTAACTTTACAAACTCCATCCGCGATTAAGTTCATATAAAATTTTAATTTCTCCTGCGACAGCGCAAAAGTTGTGTTAAAAAAGGCGACCGTTAAGAAAACAATCGCCCTGACTTCTAACAGCAATCAGCCGGTCTAACTGTGAGTGGCTCCGTTCGGTAAGATTGCTCCACCAAGAATGGCCTCATGCAAGCAAGCACCACTCAGGTTTGCTCCTATCAAATTAGTTCCAGTCAGATTCGCCTGAGTTAAGTTAGCACCGCTGAGATAGGTTAGCAGCAAGCCGGCTCCACAAAGATTTGCCCGACTCAGGTTGGCATCCCGCAAGTCTGCTTCCAGTAGATTCGCGCCCGATAAATTCGCGCCTGAGAGATTGGCTAAACGCAAATCGGCTCGCGTCATTTCTGCACCACTGAGGTTTGTCCCACTTAGCAACAGTCCGCTCAGATTTGATCCAGTCAAGTTGCAACCGCGCAAGTCTACACCCCTGAGATTGGCTCCATTAAGATTCGCCATACTGAGATCGGCCCCGCTGAGATTAGCTCCACTCAGGTTCGCCCCACTTAAGTCAGCCTGCCGCAGATCCGCCTCAGTCAAATTTACCTGAGTGAGATTGGCACCCTTCAAATTGGCGCGACTCAAATAAGCCCGAATCATACTCGCTCTACTCAAGTTAGCCTCTGTCAAGTTAGCTTCACTGAACACAGCCCGATTTAGGTTTGCCCGACTGCCATTAACTCCAATTAAAATCGCTCGGCTTAAAGCGGCTGAAATCCAAACACTCTCGGTTAGGTTCGCTCCACTTAAATCCGCACCGACAAAGCTGGCACCTGTGAGAATGCTGTGGCTCAGGTCTGTTTTGTGCATGATAGCCCCACTCAGGCTAGACCCACTCAAGTCAGCTTGGATCATAATTGCCCCGCTCAGAATAGACCGGCACAGATTGGTTTCAATCATTTTTGCTTGAGACAGAATAGCCCCACTCAGATCAGCCTCGCTCAAGTTGGTGCCGACAAGTGTAGCCATTGTTAAGTTAGCAGCTTTGAGATTGGCTCCTTTAAGATTGGTTCGATTCAAATTAACCGCTCTGAAGTTGGCTCGCTGCAACTGCGCTCCTCGAAAATCTCGTTCTCCTTGTGCGTGGCGACTTAAAAGTTCATGAGCACTCACAAGTTCATTAGTATTCATAATTGATTTGCCTGATTTATCTTAATGTTTTGGACGTTCCAGGCTCTACATCAACTTTTTTGAAAAAGTTCATGTCTGAGTCAAACAATGGTTCAAAAAAAATGATTTCACTCGATGATGCCGCTGAACACTTCTAGTGTTGATGCCGGCCAAAAGCAGTGCAAAGACATCCATTAATCTCAACACTGTTTTGCCGGTTGCATCAAAATTTAGCAGTCATGCCGCTAGCAGGCACACCGACACTGATCTAGACCGCTAGGTGTATTCTGCTCTCCTAGCGGCAATTAAACATTCACGTCTTGGCATCCAGTGCTTGTGTTGCCGATTCGCACTCATGCAAGCTTTAAAGTCCTGTTGTTTTAAGCTTTAGTAAAAAGGTTATTTGCAACGGCACGGGGGCCGCCCAAATCAATCTGGACAATTATTTGGGATGTTTGTGGGGTTTCAAACCCCTCCTGCAAAACCGGCTGAATTCAGCCCCTGTCACCTCCCCTATCTTTTGCCGTCCAGGTGTTACCAAACAGGAAAAACTGATCTAGGAAAACATTGACTAAGTTAACTGGCCACTGCCGGTTTAACCGAGTTTGCGCCTCCTGATATGCACCCATTCTCTGGAGTCGCAAAAAAAGGCACCTCGCTCCTTTGAGCTTTGCCTCAGCATTCAGCAAGTCACACTGCCCATGACAGACGCCCTTTGACTCACCTTTAGCCGGCTTGCAAGCCCCCACCGGCACCCATAGCCGGTGCGCTTTGCCCACGCTTTGCGAACGAGCTTGACCTAGAACATCAGAAATTGACCGCCCCATCTTGGCAGGCGGTGATAGCTGTGGTCTGGTACGTGCCCCTTGCTCTTCCGTCAGGCGTACTCGGCGCATGGGGATATGGTAGCTCACCTCGTGTGGAGTGCAGAAGTTAACGACTCCATAATAAATAAAGATAATCGCTGCTGGCTTATCGACGCAAGCTCGCCACAGCAAAAAAGTCCCTCAACCGCTCTCGCTGTAGCCCCGGATTGCAAAACCTCACACTGGCTTGCTGAATCTTAAATTAATCCTAAGGAAAACCTTAAATTAATTTTTTTCTATCTAAAAACATTAAACTTTTATTTAAGCGATTGATTAGCGTGTTTCCTGACAAGTATTTCCTATTCTGTCGCTAGATTCGGTAAGCGATCCAGACTCAAAAACTGGCACAAGCTGAGTCCAAATTGCCACCTGCTAGACCTAAAAAATCCTTGAATGCAATTAAACTCATTGTCAGAAAAAAGACATATTCTGCGCGTTTCTGTCTTGTTAATCATAAGTGCAACCGGCTATAGAAGAAAAATACCTGGGTGAGCTGGCTTGCTGGCAGCACTGAAAATAGACATTTGATGAATTGCCATCGCGGTTGCAAATCAAAAGCAATCGAATAATTTAGATGTGCTAATGGACAAACCCGATCCGAGTAAAAATATTATGAACGAACTAGCCTTGACAGAGTCGGAATTAAAAGCCTTTTTCAACCTGTCATCAGATGTATTTTGTACGATCGGGCCGCACGGGTATTTCCAGACAGTCAACTGGGCGTGGGAAAGAATTTTAGGATGGACATCGGCAGACTGGCGTGAACAGCCTTGGATCGAGTTCGTACATCCGGATGATATAGCAGCCAGCTTAAGTGCGCTAGAAAAGTGTAGCACCGGCAGCATTTGCCACTTTGAAAATCGCTATCGCAACAAAACCGGCCTGTATCTGTGGCTGTCTTGGAGCGTCATGAGAGATGAAAATCAAATTCTTTATGCCAACGCCAGCGATATCACCGGCAGCAAACGATTAAAGCGGCAATTATCCGGACTTCAAGAACGCCTCAACGCATTTTTTGCCGCCGCCCCTGTCGGCTTAGCAATTTTAGACAAACAGTTGCGCTTTGTTCAAATTAATCAAACCCTAGCACAGCTCAATGGGATGCCGGTGAGCAAACATCTTGGCAAAACCTACCGGCAAGTCACGCCCCAACTCGCACCGGCTGTTGAGCCACTGCTGAAGAGAATACTCGCCAGTAATACCAACCTGATCAAAAGTGAACTCACCAGTGAATCCCTCAGCGATATTCAGCAAAAGCGTCACTGGCAAACCTCGATCTTTTCCATCGAAGACGGCGAAGGGGAACTCAGTGGCATTGGCACCATTGTCATGGAAATTACGGAAGTCAAGCAAGTCGAAGAACAGCTGCGTCACCGGCTTGCCATTGAAGAAATGATCGCCCGCATTTCCAAATTGTTCGTCTCGCCTCAAGTTAAACTCAATCAAGTTCTCCAACTGCTGGGAGAAGTGATCTGCGCCTCCCGCGCTCACATCTATCAAATTACCGAAGACGGCTGCAGAATGGACAGAACCTTTGAATGGCGTGCTGCCACAACTCAAGGGCAAATTGAGCCACTTCGCACGCTCAACACTGCCGAGTTTCCTTGGTGGATGCGGCAACTTAAGAGCCGGCAAATCATCATCATTCCAGATACGCTCACCATGCCGGCAGAAGCGGCTGCCGAACAAGAAATGTTGCGAACGCAACATATCCGCTCCCTGTTAGCCGTTCCCATCTATTCCACCACCGGCACGCTCATCGGCTTCATGGGATTTGATGACACCCAAAAAAAACGCACATGGTTGGCTGAAGATGTGCGGGCGCTACAAATTGTGAGTGAGATGATAGCCTGCGACTGGGCGCGAAAGCAGGCAGAAACAGAACTGCACCAAGTTAACCGCACACTTAGAGTCTTAAGCGCCTGCAACCAGGCAGTCGTCCGCGCCACCGAGGAAACCGAGTTACTAGACGATATCTGCCGGCTGATCGTAGAAGTGGGCGGTTATACTTCTGCGTGGGTAAGTGAGGAGAAAAAGCTCTTACCGGCTTCAGAAAAGCCAAGCAGTTCGGCCATTTATACCAGCCAACCTATGATTGTCAAAAATAACCCAAACACCCTTGATGACACAGCATCGAACTGGGAAGGGCACGATCGCAGCGATGCCGCACTTATTTCTCTGCCATTGATTGCCGGTGAACGCACGTTGGGAGCGCTTAACATTTACGCAGATCGAGCCGATGCCTTCGATGATGAAGAGTTACAACTACTAACAGAACTTGCCAGAGATTTAGCCTATGGCATCGTGTCACTGCGAACGCAAATTGAACACCGGCAAACCGAGGAAGCCCTTCGCAAAAGTGAAGCAGTGAATCGAGCTATTCTGACTGCCATCCCGGATGCCATGTTTCGCAGTACCAAAGATGGTACTTATATCGACTTCATTCCAGCGCAAAACTTCGAGATGTTAGCCCCTCCCCAGGCGTTTTTGGGCAAAAAAGTATCGCAAGTGTTGCCGGCTCAACTAGCAGAACAATTCACCCATAGCATCGAGCAAGTTCTGCAAACCGGCGAGACAGATATCCTGGAATACCAGCTGATGCAAAATGGCCTGATGCGGCATTACGAAGCGCGAACGGTTGTGAGCGGATATGATGAAGTTCTGTCAATGGTGCGCGACATTACCGAGAGCAAGCGTACCCAAGCAGCGCTGCAAGACTCAGAAGAACTTCATCGCATCACACTCAGCAACATTTCCGATGCCCTCTTCATCACCGATGACACCGGCACGTTGATCTATGTCGGTCCCAGTATTGCCCACACATTCAACTACTCTGTGTCAGAAGCTTATGCGTTAGGCAACGTTGCTAAGTTGCTGGGCGAGAATTTGTTCGATGTAAATCAGCTGGACAGCTTGGGAGAAATCCGCAATATTGAGCGCCAGATTAAAGATAAGTTCGGCAATTCCCATTTCATGCTTGTCAGTGTCAAGCGCGTTTCCATCAAACAAGGAACTGTGCTCTATACCTGCCGGGACATTACTGAGCGCAAACAGACAAAGCAAGCGCTTTTGCGCGTTAGAGCAGCCGTTGAAAGTGCCGGCGATGCGATTGCGATTTTTGATATTGCCGACACGCCGGTTTACCTTAATCCAGCGTTTGCCGAGCTATTTGAATACAGTTGCGAACAGCTAAAAGCAGCTGGAGGATCGGCAGTCGTTTTTGCTGAACCCTCCCTGGCAACTCAAGTATTTGATCGCGTCAGAAAGGGTAATTCTTGGCGGGGTGAAGTGCAGATGCACAGCCGCACCGGCACTCGTCATCCGGTTTTGCTTCGCGCTGACGCCATTAAGGATGAAACCGGCCAAATCGCCGGACTATTAGGGATTTTTACCGATATTTCCCAACGAGTCCGAGCAGAAGCCGCCTTGCGGCAAAGTGAGCGGCGCTTGAGTGCGGTGCTGGAGAATATGCCGGTGATGATGGATGCCTTTGATATATCGGGGAATATTATCGTTTGGAACCGCGAATGCGAACGAGTCACCGGCTACCAGGCATCGGAGATGGTTGGCAACCCGCAATGGCTAGAAATCTTGTGTCCAGATCCCGCCTATCGCGCCCTCATGATGGCCGAATGGCAACAACGTGGCAACAATTATCGAGACTGGGAGTGGAAATTTACCTGTAAAGATGGCAGTGTGAGAACGGTTGCGTGGTCTAACGTTTCTGAACAGGTTCCCCTTCCGGGATGGGTGGCTTGGGGTATTGGAGTGGACGTTACCGAGCGTCAACAAGCGGAAGCGGAAATTCGCCGGCTCAATGATGAACTTGAACAGCGAGTCATTGAACGCACGCGAGCACTGCAAGCCACCAACCAAGAGCTAGAAGCTTTTAGTTACTCAGTCTCTCACGATTTGCGAGCGCCCCTGCGGAGTATTAACGGCTTCAGTCAGGCGCTTTTAGAAGACTATGGGGAAACCCTAGATGCCACCGGCAAAGATTACCTCAGTCGTGTCTGTGCTGCCACTGCTCGAATGGGTCAGCTAATTGATGATTTACTGAGCTTGTCCCGTGTGACGCGCCGGGAACTTCATTTTTCACCCGTAAATTTAACCACTGTTGCCCAGAATGTGGCAGCAGAACTGCTGAGGACACAACCGCAACGCCCAGTCGAGTTTAAAATCGCAGAAGACCTCTTTACCAGTGGGGACGCTCAACTGCTGCGGGTGATGTTAGAAAACTTGCTGGGCAATGCCTGGAAGTTTACCAGCAAGCGCCCCCATGCTCGCATCGAATTTGGGGTTTGTCCGCTTTCCTGCGTTCCAGTTCTCCCCGCCATTGCGAATGACAACGGAGAAATAAGCCTTTGCCAATCGGTGTATTTTGTCCGCGACGATGGTGCCGGTTTTGATATGGCTTATGCAGATAAACTTTTTGGCCCTTTCCAGCGGCTTCATGCAATGGCTGATTTTGAAGGCACCGGCATTGGACTCGCAACAGTTCAGCGCATTATTCATCTTCACGGCGGTTTTGTCTGGGCTGAATCTGCGGTGGAGCAAGGCGCAACGTTTTATTTTACCTTGCAATGTGGGGTGTAAAGTCTGTGGAGATTGCCGCAATTGAAGGGAGATAAAATTTTCTGCCGGCAATGAATGAGTTGAGCAACATTAATTGTTTGGTCTTACTGAAGCTAAGACAGGGCAAGGAGTGAAGTTGTTATCCGTCAGGCAAAGCAGCTTTTGATCATGCCTGAAGCTCAACTCCACTCTCTAATCGCCTTTATTTGTGTAGAGTTTCTATTCAACGTTAACGCCCTCTGGCAGACGCGCACTTTCTAAATTGGCACTTTCCAGTGCTTGACTGGCGACATCAGCTTGCCGTAAATCGGCACTTAGCAAGTTAGCGTTATCAAGATTGGCATTGATCAGGTTGGCACCGATAAGGTTGGCGAATGACAGGTTGGCTTTCGAGAAGTTGACTTCCCTGAGATTTGCTTGATTCAATGACGCACTATTTAAATAGCTTTTGCTGAAATTCGCGCCCTCTAAATTTGCGTTCGTTAAATCCGCACCTTCTAAATTGGCAGATTCAAACGTCGCACCCTTAAGATTTGCCCCTCTTAAATCTGCGCCAATTAAGTGAGCACCGTTTAAATTAGCGCCGCTCAGATCGCATTGCTGACACAAATTTGTTTCCCGCAACTGTTTGACATGGGCGGGATTTTCTGCTTGCGCCGGCACTGCTAAACATAGCGTGAATATAAATGCTGTGGCATTTAAAATTACAGATTTCATTTGCCGAACCTCTCAGTGTTTGATAAATTTACTATGAGGCAATGCGAGTAAGTACAATGTAATCGAAATCTCAGGCAACTTGTGATAAAACGGATCAGGCTAAGTGAGCGAAGTCAGAAAGGGCTAGTGATTTAAATCAACTTTCTTAGTGTGATGACGCTCTGTTTATAATCAGATGATTTAGTTTCACCCAATCTTTCAGCCGCAAAGCACGCTTTCTTCACTTCGTATTCTGAGTTTTTCCGGCGCTTGCAAGAAGTTGTTAGTGAGTTGTCTATACAGTAGCCGATGGCGTATTCTCGACTCCACCGTCCGCACCCTTTTTAAAGAATTACCTCAAATCCATTCGTTAAGCATCAAGAGCGCTCTGTGCGGTCAAAACTGCGAGGAGTGCTTGTATGCCTTGCGTTTGGATTACTTCCACTATATTCAATTTGTTAAGGGGTAAGCCTTGACCCTTAGGTAGATTTAAGACTGAACTAAAGTTAAAGTTGATAACGTTTCGATCCCCGACTCTGTTTTAATCCCTAATCGCTGTGATATCCGCTACAGAGGCTACCTCCAACCCAGGAAAATTAGTAAAAACAAGTGAAAAAGAGAAATGAGTGGAACCTTTTTCCAGTAAAATGACTTTAGGTAACCGTGCTATTTCTAAGAGAAGTTCAAGACTTAATTGCTTAACAAAAAATGTGCTAACTCACAAAAACCCTCGGCTTCTACACCGGCAGTAATATAAGCCGGCAGATAGGTGAGTTCAGCGACATACTCCAATACATTCGCCACGCCCACAGAATGGGGAAAGATCGCACCATCAAATAAACTGGCATCATTCGGACTGTCACCCACCGTCACCACTTGCGCCGGCAGATATTGGGGAAAGTCATTCTGCAACACTTGCAGCACAGCCGCCGCTTTATCTTGTTCCAAGGGTTTGATGTGGCACTGCACAGAACTATAGGTAAAACCCCAACCCATCTGCCGGCATAACTCAGCAATCTGTTGTAAATCTGCCGGCGTCAGTCCCGCCACATCAAATGTCCAATCAGTAATCCGGAAACGATTGTCAACTGACTCCTGAATTCTGGGAAACCTAACTTTAAGTGAGTTAAACACCTGAGCCAACCTGTGCCGGTGTTCGGCAAGATCGGGAATCAGGGTTAAAGCCACCGGCACATCACAGCCGGCGCGATAAAATAACCCACCATTTTCCGCAATCGCACCGGCAACCGGCATTAAGCTACTTAGCCCACTCACCCAACCCGCAGAACGTCCCGTCACAATTAATACAGGAATGCCGGCAGCCGCTAAATTCTCTAACGCTTGTAGCAAATTTGGGGTAAACTTACCCCGCCATGTAAGCGTGCCATCCATATCAGTTGCAACAAAACGAATATTTCTAAACAAACCACCAGCTACAGCCTGAGATAAAGTGACAAAAGGCATGGCTATCCTCGCTCATCGCACGCTTGTTTATGGCTCAACTTTCACCAGATCAGCGCAATTATCTGTATCTTCAAGAAGCTGCAAGGGCCGGCATCCACAAGCCGATCTTGGCAGCACTTTACGCAGCGCACAACCAACCCACCCTGGCGGATGACGAAACCGGCTTAGGTGTCTCGCCGGCTAATCGGATTGCGCTGGAACAAGTCAGAACCCTAGGCGAACAAATTTACTATGCCGCCAATACGATCCGCAGTCTGAGTGAAAGTTTGGTTGCCCAGGGGTGGGCAGCCTCAGACTTATGGCACGCTGAAAAAGGTCGCTACACAGATCGCTTTATTCAAACCCTTGCTGTCGGCTACGCAGCGCCCGCCACTGATTCTACCGCTGCGCGGTTAGAAGCCTGTGACAAACAAAAATTGTTGCAAGCTTATGTGGAAGATTTCAAAATAGATTGTGAGATTGAAGACTTCCCGGAAAGTCAAGCTTATGTAGATCAAGCGCTGTTGGCACTGGTGAGTGAACTTTCCCGATATTACAACGGCTTGCCGGCTCAGCGCGATGCTTTGCTGGAAACAGCCCGGATTTGGAGCCGGTTGGACACGCGCGAAGCCACGATTGCCAAACTTCCTCAAGTGATTGCCTCTCTTAATATCCCGCAATCTGCGGATGCCTACGCTGAAAACTCCGATGAGTCCTATTTAGACGGGACTCTGCTGCAATTTGTCGAACAACTATCTCCCAACTACAGCGGCTACCCCCATCAACGAGAAGGACTGCTGCGACTGGTTCAAGTGTGGCGTCAGCTGGATTCCCGTGAAGAAGCCATTGTTTCTCTGAAAAAAAATACCTCTCCCGAACCTTTCCTCAAAATCCTCGATCCCGCCTTAATCGCCTTTGCGGGGCGTATTCCCCAGTATTATCGAGGTCAAGCCCATCAACGCAACGCCGTTACAGAAGCCGTCCGTATTTGGCGACAACTCGATTCGCGCACCGCAGCACTGATAAGTTTGGGAATTAAGGCGGAAAATTTAGAAGCCGGTAAAAGCGATCCCGCAGTTTTGGTGAAAGCCGCAGCGCAACTGGATCGAGAACTGCTGGCATTTGCGCGCCGGCTGTCAATTGAGTATAAGGAAGCGGATCACCAGCGAGAAGCCTTGATCGTCCTGGTTCAACGCTGGCGGCAAATGAGTACCAAAACTCAAGCGATTACATCATTATTTGATGACTTAAAACAAATGAATTTGGCACGTCGCGGCAGCCTGGAAGCTGCACCCGCGCCCTTAGTAATTGTGCCTAAGCCTCCTGAACGGTGGACTCCCAAAAACATTCAAATGTATGCCCCGATTATCCCAGATGGTTACTTTACCTGGGCAGAAGCCACCCACGGCGGCACGCGAATGCCGCCTGACCAAGCTACAGTAGATGCCATGATCCGCATCGCCAAACTCGCTCAGCGGGCGCGAGATCGCATTGGCCGGCCTTTGCGGATTACCAGTTGGTATCGTCCTGCTGAAATTAATCGCCGTGTGGGTGGGGTTTCTAACAGCCGGCATATCGTTGGAGATGCCATTGATTTTTATTGCGAGGGTCTCACGGGCAATCAACTTTACTGGTTTCTAGATCCCTGGTGGCCGGGAGGATTAGGCCGGTATTCCCGCTTTCCCTATCTCAGTCACATTGACGCTCGTAACTACCGATCGCGGTGGCTAAATTAGGATAGTGCTATGCAAGCTAGTTCTAATGTTGCAAAGCTATCGGTTTCCCAATCGATTTTAGATAAAAATAACCCTTAAATATTAACGGTGCGCCCTTATGTCAGTCTCAATCATCCTTGTTGATCCCTTGTTAGCGCAAGCCCCTGTTAAGCCGGCGGCTAAGGTGCAAAAACAATCTGCCTCTGTTAAACCGCCGGCTAAGGTGGAAAAACAATCTGCCGACCAAATGTGGATGGGGGTGTCTGGAGGACTTTTGTTTTTGCTGCTCGCTTTAGCCATCTTTGCCAAGCTGCAAATCGGTAACCTGAACAAAAAACTTAGGATGGAAGATTTTAAAAGTCGAGAGATGCAAAAGAAATACAAGCTGGCTCTCGGAACCCTCACGAAAATGGAAAAAAACCCAGACTTGGTTCACTCACGTGAGTTTAACTTAGATTATCTCAGAATGCGGATGGCAGAGGAAACGTTCCACTTTGCCATTGTTAATCAAATTAAAGTCAAGGTTAAAGATAAAATTTCTTTAGCCTTGCGTCCCACGCAAGAAACACGGGGGATGGGGCGTCAAGTTGATGAATTGTTTGATGTGGAATATGAAACCGGCGAAGGTGCGAAAATCACCAAGCGAGTTTTATTCCGCATTGAAATTAAATTAACAAAATTACCCACCCAACCGACCTCGGTAACCATTGGTCAAATTATTGACTGTATTGAAACCTACCTCAGCACATCCGAGGATCATGATACGTGGCAGCCAACGATTCAAGGTCGGGTTGCTTATATCCATTGGGATCAAAAGGCTAAACCTACGCCTATGCTGGTGCTAGAACAATCGAATGAAGGCGTCAACGTGACCTTCCGCACCCAACGACGCACAACCCCAACCTCCACCTCCGATCAGTCAGAAACCGAACAAATGCCTACCACAGGGCCGCAAACTTCTATCTCAACAGGGCGTCGTTCAACTTCTATAACCGGCGCACAGAAAACCTCTGGAAAGCCGGGTAAAACCGGCATCAACCCTCCCAAAAGCGACCAAACTTCCGGAAAAACTAGCGGGAAAAATGCCAAAACCGGCAAGCGTTAAGCATTAAATCTTAAAAACGAGATTTTTTTCTGCGGGTTTAGTTATTTTTAAATAACGTGCTTTCTACAGCTTGAGCGATACTTTCCTCCTGTCGCTATTTTTCTGTTTTTAGAAAAGATAAAACCTCCGGCTGGTTTGGAGACTGACACGGGGCGGGGATAATACTGTTTTTGCCATAGTCTTTTTATCAGAGGGATCAAGGGATCTACTACTTGCGATAGATAAGGCGGTTAATCACTTCGCTACTTGCGCTAGTGGTCTAGTGCCCAATGGATATGGTTTTATAAACTAAGTTAAATTGGCCGGCCAGCTTAAGTCTTGAACTAGGCTTGTTTGCTCAGCCGGCTGAATGATCAGATTAACTGTGACTCTCGGCTACCCAAAGCCAGTTAGGTGAAATCTCTTAGTTCTAAAACGATTTCCAGGGCATCTTTTATGCAAACCAGCAGCAAACAACACAAACGCGGAACCCTAGTTTCCTTAGAATTGATGAACCTTAACATTCACTTGCCGGAATTCCAGATGGGCTATAGAGATGGGTACACTCACCAATCCCAGCAATCGGATAATGCAGACTACAAAGTCGGCTATCTTCACGGTACGAGAGATCGAGTCTTCTATCGTGACTGTTAATCTAAAGCCGGCAAATTAAATGGCTGAAAGACTGGAAAGCAACAAATTTAAGATCACAGTCAATCAGCCACACTCAAACGTTGCCGGCTGTTCATATTTTTAAAATTATGATCAATCATAAAAATTATGCCTTAGATTTATGCTTTACCCGCAATGCCGGCAATTAGCTCACGATAGTTCTTTGACTTCCTTGAGAACAATTTGATAGTCTGCTTCGACCTCAATCCAATGAGTCTTAATGTAGGAAAAAGCCGCATTGATTTGCTTCTCACTCAAGTCAAACAAAGAACTTATAAACTTCGGGGCTAAGCTATCACCTTGGCAGGATAATCAGGCAATTTGAAGCGTACTCAGATGGGATAGCTTCACTTTCTGTTCTCCTGCAGAGTCAAACAAGATTGCAAATTTTACACAGCAGCCGGCATCGCGGTAATGACAAGTAATAACCTGTCGCTAACCTATCAGCAAGTAATTTGACGATATGCTGTAAGCAATCTCAAGGGGGATAGAGCAGATGTCGGGTGAGTTGACACTGATTGTCGAAATGGTGACAGTCTTAGGGGCTGCAACAACTGGGGGGTATTTCGCAAGCCGGTTACAACAGCCGGCATTGCTGGGATATCTATTGGGTGGTATTGTTGTCGGGCCGGCAGGATTGAAACTGATCTCTGCTGAAGGGGATATCCAGGTGCTATCTGAAGTTGGAGTAGCCCTGTTGCTATTTGCTTTAGGCGTTGAATTTTCGCTAAAAGAGCTGTTACGCGTTCGGAAAATAGCGCTGGGAGGGGGTTCCCTCCAAATCATTCTCACCATTCTTTTAGGCGGGGGACTCGCTTACCTGACGGGTTGGGTTGATACCGTTGCGACAGCAATTTTCCTCGGTGCAGTTCTTTCCCTCTCCTCTACCGCCGTTGTCCTCAAAAGTTTGATTGAGCGCAATGAAGTTCAGACGGCTCATGGTCAAGTGATGCTGGCAATCCTGATTGTACAAGATTTGGGTTTAGGACTGATGCTTGCAGTCCTTCCCGCCTTGACTCAACCAACCGAGGCGATTGGGATTGCGATTGCTAATGCGTTGTTGAAAGCCGTCCTTTTTATCGCTGGGGCAATTCTCGCGGGACGTTGGATCATCCCGTTTTTTATCCGCCTACTCGCTCAAACCGGCTCTCAAGAACTGTTTCTGCTGGGTATTTTAGTGCTTTGTTTAGGAATTGCCCTGTTTACCTCTGCCATTGGTTTAGGGATTGCAATGGGTGCATTTGTGGCAGGATTAATGATTTCTAATATTGAGTATGCCGATCATGCCCTGGATCGCATTCTGCCGATGCGAGATGTCTTTGCAACGCTGTTTTTTGCATCTATTGGAATATTAATTGATCCGGGTTTCTTGTTTGCCAATATCTGGATATTAACTGGATTAGTTGCGATTACGATGATTGGCAAAGCAACCATTGTGGCAATTATTGTTAACTTGTTTGGCTATCCCCTGAAAACAGCGTTAACAGTCGGGCTGGGCATCAATCAAATTGGGGAATTTTCCTTTGTATTAGCCGGCGTGGCTCAGAGTCAAGGACTTTTTTCAGAGAGACTTTATGGGCTGACTGTGGGAACAACGGCTGCGACTTTATTGATTACTCCTTTTTTACTGAAGGCAACACCCTCTTGGCTGCAGTGGTTGGAACAATTTCCCAGAATCAGTTCTCTCTTGCAATCGAACAATTCGCTTCACTTGGTTGAGTTTGAGGAAGAATTGACGAATCATGTGGTGGTGGCTGGGTATGGCAGAGTCGGGCAACCGCTGGTGCGAATGCTTTATTTTCAGGGACATCAAATTCTGGTGATTGATAATAATGAGGCATCTCTGCAAACGCTGCGAGAGCGAAAAATTCCTTACCTATTTGGAGATGCTTCGAGTCAGATGGTACTGGAAAAAGCGAATCTCAAAAAAGCAAAAGCAATGGCAATCGCGTTGCCAGATCCGATGGCAACCCGATTAACATTAAAGCGTGCCTTGAGTCTTGCCCCAGACTTAGATATTACGGTTCGTGCTCATATTAATGACGAAATTGATTCACTCTACCAATTAGGTGCTCAAGAAGTTGTTCAGCCTGAGTTTGAAGCATCTTTGGAAATGGGGGCACATCTGCTATTAAATCTTGGAGATTCGACGTATGATGTGCAGCAAGTTGTTAATCGTTATCGCAGTGGACGGTATCGGGATATTTTGCCAGAAAGGGCGGAATATTGGGGCGCGACTAATTTGGAGGCGGCAATTGAAGGATTACAACGAAACTGGTATGTGGTTCATCCAGACTCGCCTTTGCAGGGACTGACCCTTGCTCAATCTAAAGTGCGCCGGTTAACGGGTGCGACGATTATGGCAATTGAACGCAATAAGCAGCTTTATCGCTATCCGACAGGTGAAGTGATGCTGGAAGCCGGTGATCGATTATTGGTTGTGGCTAATCCTAAAGAGCATATTATATTTGCAAACCTGCTGAAAGGGGAACCTTAGGTGTTTTTAACATGGAGTTGACCTATTGTTCTCCTGATCTCCTTGAATGAGCATCTGAAATCGGCTATCTTCTCGGATGCTGTCAAAGTCAGATTCGGTTGCTGCCATTTGCCGATATTTGTCAGGGTTGAGTTGAATAGCCTGTTGGAGGTTTTTGAGGGCTAAGTCAGCGTTACCTTGTAAGGCGTAGCACCAAGCTTTGTTGTACCAAGCATAATGATAGTCCGGTTTAATGTTAACAGCTTTGTCATAGGAGGCAATCGCTTCTTCAGTGCGTCCTAAATTAGATAAGGCATAGCCCCGGTTGTTCCAGATCTCATGAGAGTCCGGTTTAATTTCAAGTGCTTTGTCGAAGGAAGCAATCGCTTCTTCATAGCGTCCTAAATTAGATAAAACAGCGCCCCGGTTGTACCAGGCTTCATGATCGCCCGGTTTAATTTCAAGTGCTTTGTCAAAGAAAGTAATCGCTTCTTCATAGCGTCCTAAATCATCTAAGGCACTACCCAGCCCGTACCAGGCTTTATGATCGTCCGGTTTAATTTTAACTACTTTATCGAAGGAATCAATCGCTTCTTCATAGCGTCCTAAATTAGATAAAACAGCGCCCCGGTTGTACCAGGCTTCATGATCGCCCGGTTTAATTTCAAGTGCTTTGTCAAAGAAAGCAATTGCTTCTTCAGCGCGTTCTAAATTACCTAAGACAGCGCACCTGATGTAACAGTCTTCATGCTTATCCGATGCAATTTCAATTGCTTTACTGATAATATCAATCGCTTCTTCAGTGCTTTTTGCATCAATAGAGAGTAATAATCTTCTAACAAAATACGCCAAATAAACTGCATCTTTAGAAGTTTGAGATAAAGTTTTTATTTCAATAAATTTTGCCTTTTGTTGTTGGTGACGAGGAAATTCAAAAAAACCAGAACGCCAGTCAAAAAAGTCGGGTGCGCGTTGAATGAAATACTTACTCCCAAATAAAGGCAACAGAAAGACAAAACAAACTGGAAAATGATCGCGGAGACGTTCCCGTTGCTGGTTCAGGTTCATTAAAACTCGCGGCACCCCTTCCCAACTATAGGAATATCGCTTTGAACTATCCCACCCACTTAATGCTTGATTCTGCTCATACTCATAAAAAGAATGCTCTAAGCCCTGAACGAATAAAATATTAATTTGTTCTCGATTTTGTAAATTTTTGACAACTTCATAAAAATTTTCAACAGCTTCTTTGAGCTGCAAAACTTCAATTGATTTTTGCGGAAGATCCCGTCTAACTTCCTCAATGAGTTTATTTCCTCGTGCCAGAGAACATTCCACAAACAGTAAGGCAAAGCCTTGGGTTCGCTTCAGCGTTCTGAGCAAAGCTTGATATTCTTCTTCTTCATCCGATTCTAAATCTTCATCCCATTCTGTCAGATCCATATTCATGATGGCAATTTCTTACAAGCGTTTTGAAATTCCTCAATGCCTTTAATCAGAGGATGAATATCGCTCCAGCGATGTAGTTCATCCTCACTGTCAAAATATTTATATTCTAAAAGACACCGATTAAATAACAACTTCCGGTATTTATGATCATTACGAATCTGCTTTGATTTTGCAACTTCTGCAAGCAGCATCCATTGGTCATCTTCAACCGTTCTGCGGTAAGTATCCCGTGCTTTTGTGATAGCCCTTTGCACAGCTTTTTTAGAAATTGGTAAGTCGCTTGTTTGCTCAATAGCCGATTTCATTAATAACAATAGATTTCGTACATGACCCCCACTCATTAAACATAATGCTTCCAGAGTTTTGGCACTATCAAAAATCTCAGTTTCCAGACATCGAGTTGGGGCAAACTGTCTAACTCGTTTCTCAATAACTTCCTTTATTTTGAGATAGCCAGGTTCATAAATTTGGCCCTCTGGAGTGTGCAGCATAATCATTGGCAACACTTGGGGATCGCTATAAATATCTCGTAAGTCTGCTGCACGACTGGAATACAGCAAAGAAATTGGCACTGTATAAACCAAATGACAATCTAATGCTTTGAGTTGTTCGTTACGATCTAAAAAGATTTCTTCATGATTGTTACGACCATTTTCATGAAAAATGGGGACAATTCGGTCTAAATTATCAGCAATCACGGCGAGTTGTTCATACCCAGAGGGTAAGTGTTTTTTAGCCTCATTAATAAATTGATTTAAGGCTTCAATTAATGTCACCGTATGGGGATTTACTTTTTCACGAATTTGATATCGTAAATCTGGAACACGTTTTAAATTACCTGTAATCTTTGCAAATAGTGCAATTTGACCTTCTACATTCAAACTTTCAAACTTAATTTCTGTCACTGCTAAATCTTTTAGCTCTTGCCAGCGAGATTTAAGCCACTCTAGTAATGGACTTGGGTTTGCCGTTTCCTTTAAATCTTCTAATAAATGCCGCGTACAAGCTAATAAAATATCTACATACTGAGCATCTTCTGGATGAATATCTTCCTCATCTGCTGCAAAATAAATTACCTTAATTTTATTTTCTTCTAAAAATTTTTTCAATCTCAGTAATTCCGTAGATTTACCTGCGCCCCGATGCCCTCCGTAAAGCTGGCACGTCATCCGGTTTGATCGCCGGATGCTGTTACCCAAGTCTTTCCGAATATCACCATCCCCCCGTACTTCTTCACAGTCCACATACACTGGATCGCCCGGTTGCAAAGGTTTATCTGGATCGAAAGCATTGTAGAGATTATCGAGTAATTCTTGATTATTAGTCATGAATAGCAAGCATAGAGTTTCTCAAATTTTACCCTGCCGGATTGAAATCCTGGTAGGGGCGGTTAGTCAGGACGGTGGGAAACCACATCTACACAAACCAAACTGGGTGCATCCCAGATTTACCCAAATATTGGGAGTAGGAGCATCTTGCTCCCTAAGTTGCCAACGGTTAATATGCCGGCGCGGATCTCAAAAAGCTAGCGCAGAGGGGTGCCGATTGCCTTTTAGGGGAATGAGTGCAGATTAGAAAGCGATTTGAGCGAAGTATTTTTTGTAATTAATAGCAAAGTGACCTCGCCGCTGTTGGCTTTAGATCCTCAGCTTCTTTTGCACAGATATATCTTAACTTTTTCTTCAGCCTCTTTTGGCAAATACATTCACCTCCACTCCAACAACTGCTCAACTGGATAACATTCGTCTATACAAGCTTACTAAATCAACTCTTTGAGACAAAGCAAGTGAGCTATAGCGCGAAATCGTTTGTTCAGTTTCTGGAAGATACAAACTCAAACCACAGAATTCTTTAATTTTAGAATTTTTTGAAAGGCGACGGTAAAGTTTTCCTCCTGTCTTGTAATGCGTAATAACTGATGAACGCAGAAATTCAGAAAACTCAGTCAACTCTTTTTGAGCTTGATTGTTGCTTCTTGAGAGATAGTCAAGTAAAACAAGTGCATCACAATGCTGTTCATCAAAATAGGGATAAGTTGAGAGTTCTGATAGCTTAACATCTGGTATCGGCTTATCCAAAATCTGCTGAACCACCCGTGAGAGTTTTTCTGGGAGATACTTAACAACTTGATTATCTACCAGAGTCAGCGTGTGGTACATATCAGCTCGCTCAGAATCCATAATCGCTATGGCTACTTCACGTCCATCAATCGATAATTTTTTTAGGCAATAAAAAAAACCTTCATAATAGTAATTTGGTGCGCCAAGATTAAGCTGAGAGGCAAGGGTATAGCGAGCGCAATTCCTAGCTTCGTACACAACTTCGAGTGTAGCTTTGTTACAGTTTTGAAAGAAAAGCAGCTCAACCCGTCCATTAGTCGATTGGTTAAAGCTGCTCACTGCATTAGCAAACTCGTCAACTCTCATCCAAGTTTGGGTTTGAGTCGTTGCTCTGTGGTCATCAGGACTAACTTCGTTAATCCTTCCCCCATGACCAACAATAATAACAGCCCAATGCTCTGCTTCAAACGTTTGATTTGCCCAAGCAAGGTACGCTGAAAAAGCAGATGCGTCGCTACTATCTTCCCCTTCTATATCAATCTCATTTATAGCTCCCTTTACAAGTAAGCGCCGGCGCATTTTTGGAGCGCCCCAGTAGTCTGACTGAACAACTACCACAACTTCAGAATTTTGTGTGCCATGACTTAGCATTTCAACGATTGGCTCACCAAAACTTGAAAGGTTGTTATCGTATGGCATCCAATACAAAACTACCCATTTATGGTGTGACTTAGTTTGGGAAGAGTTGGCACTCATAGCAAAGGTTAAATCCCTGCCGGCAACCCCAGCAAAACAAGCTGAACCCATTGCAATATATCGGCAGAAACTTCTTCGTTTCATAATGTAAAAAATAAGAACTTGGGCTTTGCAGTCTGTTGAAGCTAAATTAATATCGAATGCCAACAGGTAATGTTTCGGTTACTGCCCCACCGATAGATTAAGCGCTGCAACGATCTCTTTCATCGGCTGTAGATACATTTTTGCCCCAAACTGATCCTCTCTATAAGCGCTGTGCAACCAGATTGTTAGACATCAGGAACCAGCGGCAAGCGACGAATACGAATCCGGCTTGGCTCAACCGTAACTGCTGATCCTTGTGCCAACTCTTCCTCGCACTCAGCAATTACCATCAGCATCAGATCCGTTAATGCTTGGGCGCGTAACCTTTCAATCCGAATGCGAATGATCGAGGGAGAAGTTGCTTCATCAAGTGCTAGCA
Organism: Microcoleus sp. FACHB-672; assembly: GCF_014695725.1. Classification (NCBI taxonomy): domain Bacteria; kingdom Bacillati; phylum Cyanobacteriota; class Cyanophyceae; order Oscillatoriales; family Microcoleaceae; genus Microcoleus; species Microcoleus sp. FACHB-672. Next base: position 174,676 of record NZ_JACJOU010000022.1, read on the forward strand.
ATGTATGAAAATCTGCATCGAGTGTAACAAGCACACGTTCCTCTTCCCCAGATATCTGGATGATTTCGGCATCTTCGGCTTCAAACATCCCAATTTCACTAACATGGATAGTATCGATGCCGGCATTCCGTAATAATGCTGTCGCAGAAAGGGGCAATCCCTGATCAAGCAACAGCTTCATCGCAGTTGGGTAGTTCAACGATTCGATCATCAAGATAAGAAGATACAAAAATTAGGGCTTGCCGGATATCTTCATCCTCTAGTTCTGGAAACTCTTGATGTAGTTCTTCTCGATCCGGATAAGTCGCTAGTAGCTCAATTACCCGACGAACAGTAAGGCGAAGATTACGAATACAGGGTTGCCCATTCATCCGGTTTGGGTTACTCGTAATACGATCCAGTTTCATTAGAGTAATTCCAATGTTTCATAATTATCTTAACCCTTAGCGAGCTTAAGCAATGCCTGAAAGAGAGGCTACACACATCCATTTCCCTAGGGGCAATCAAAGACTGCTGATACACTCAATGCGATTGATCAGCTTTTGAAGCCGGCATCCAATCCAGCGCCGTTTCTTGCCCAACAAAATTTAAAGCCGATGGCCGGATTTGAACCGGCGACCGTTCGATTACGAATCGAATGCTCTACCCCTGAGCTACACCGGCACGCACAATATTTAAGTATAGCATGATTGCTGGAATTTGTATCCAGCAATCAGCCAACAAATTTAAGTCGTCAAGGCAGCCTCTGTTTGGTTCGCGCCCATTGCGCCAGAACCGATTGCCCCGGAATAGACCAAGCCTCGCTGCATATCCAGCGTCAGAATGGCCCCATCCCGAATCACTCGCGTGGCATTCTTCACGCCCACAATCACCGGCAAGCCCAGCCGCAAACCGATAACCGCCGCGTGAGAAGTCATGCTCTCATCTTCAGTAATCACTGCTGCCGCCTTACGCATCGCCTCGACAAAATCAGCACTGGTGCGGGGGACAACCAAAATTTCCCCCGGGTTAAACGTCCCAATTTCCCCAGAACTGTGAGCCACCCGCGCCCGACCGCTGACAGCCCCATGCCCGATGCCGGTGCCCCGTCCTAGCACGGCAGTCACCACCTCAACTTTAACCAAATCCGTTGAGCCAGAAACCCCTTGCAACGTGCCGGCGGTCATCACCACCAAATCCCCATCAGAGAGCAATAGCTTCTCCTGAGCCACATTCAGCGCCGCTTGGAACGTCTGAGCCGTTGACGGCAAATCGAGAACCAACAACGGCTTCACACCCCACACCAACTGCAACTGCCGCGCCACATCCACATGAGGCGTCACCGCTAAAATCGGCGTTGTGGGACGGAACTTGGAGACATTACGGGCAGTTGAGCCGGTTTTGGTGAGGGTCATAATTGCCGAGGCCGTCAACTGCTCAGCAATTTGGCCCACCGCCTGACTGATGGCATTGGGAATCGACCGGCCGGTTGCTTCTATCTTGCCCATATTGGATCTGATTTGCTCTCGCTCAATCCGCATGGCAATTCGGGCCATCGTCTCCACAGCAGCAATTGGATATTTGCCCACCGCTGTTTCATTGGAGAGCATCACGGCATCCGTGCCATCAAGAATTGCATTCGCCACATCGGAAATCTCAGCCCGCGTCGGTCGAGGGCTGTTAACCATGCTATCTAACATCTGGGTGGCAGTGATCACAGGAATGCCCAAACGGTTAGAGGTGGCGATCAACCGCTTCTGTAGAATTGGCACGTCCTCCGCCGGCAGTTCCACCCCCAAGTCACCTCTGGCAACCATCACGCCATTACTCAGGGACAAAATCGCTTCCATCTGTTCGATGGCTTCGTGCTTTTCAATCTTGACAATCACCGGCACCTGCTTGCCGGCATTAGAAATAATTTCTTTGATTTCCAGCACATCTTCCGGGTTACGCACAAAACTCAGCGCCACCCAGTCCACACCTTGATCCAAACCGAACAGCAAATCCTGCCGGTCTTTATCCGTTAACGCCTTAATCGATAAGTAAACGCCCGGAAAATTAACACCTTTGTTGTTAGAAAGCGGGCCACCAACCACCACACGACAGTGCAGCTCATGGGCAGCGCGATCCACTTTTTCCACCCGCATTTCGACTCTGCCATCATCCAGCATAATCACCGCGCCAGCCGGCACTTCATCAGCCAGTGGCTCATAAGTCACCGAAGAAATATGCTGGGTGCCAGGGACTTGGCGACTGGTCAAAATGAAGGGATCGCCTTTTTCCAGCACGATTGGGCCGGTTTCAAAGCGCCCCAAACGAATTTTCGGGCCTTGCAAGTCTTGCAAAATGCCCACCGGCTGGTTGAGTTCAAACGACAGCTGCCGGATTAAGCGAATACTGCGCTGATGATCGTCGTGACTACCGTGGGAAAAATTAAGTCTTAGGGTTGTAGCACCGGCTTCTATTAACGCCCGCAGCACCTCTGGGCTACTTGTGGCAGGGCCAATGGTGGCGACAATTTTAGTCCGACGCAGGGAGTTTCGCAATTGCATGAATTCAAGTCCAGGGGGGGTAGATATAGAGTCGAAAGGTTCCCCTAATATTTGGCTAGTTTCTCATTATCAACCACACAGTTGATGCACTGGCAACAATTTATGCGGTTCTTGAGGGCAACAGCCTGCCGGTGGTTCCTCTCGATAGGGTGGGAAATCGAATTGGCTGACTTAACTGACAATCCTTGAGTTCTGACTCTCTTGGCAGCAGTGTTAAAATTTGTTAGGTAAATAGATGTACCAAATTTTTGGTCATCAACTCCACACATAAGCAACTTAGGGTTTACCCATAAACTCAAAGAATGCTCAACTTAAACTGGGTTGGCTGAGTTAGTGCAAATAACATTTTTAGGAACGAGTTCCGGTGTCCCGACACGCTCTCGCAACGTTTCGAGCGTCGCCTTGCGTTTGCCCCAACGGGCTGAAGTTTGGCTATTTGACTGCGGGGAAGGCACCCAGCACCAAATTCTTCGCAGTGATATCAAAATCAGCCAACTAACCCGCATTTTTATCACCCATATGCACGGTGACCACATTTTCGGTTTGATGGGACTACTGGCTAGTGTAGGACTTGCCGGTAATCCCAACCGAATTGATATTTATGGGCCAACCGGCTTAGAAGATTATCTCAGAGCTTGCCAGCGTTATTCTCATACTCATTTTTCTTACCCGATTAAAGTCCACAAGTCTCAGCCGGGATTACTCTATGAAGATGAAGAGTACACGGTGAGCTGCGGGCGCTTGGAACACCGTGTCACTGCCTATGGCTACCGGGTGACAGAAAAAGACCGGCCCGGGCATTTTAATGTCGAACAAGCTAAGGCGCTGGGTATTCCCTCTGGCCCTATTTACGGCCAACTGAAACGCGGAGAAACTGTGACGCTGCCGGATGGGCGAAAAATTAATGGCGCTGAACTTTGTGGGCCGGAACAAGTGGGTCGCAAAATTGCCTACTGTACTGACACGGTTTATTGTGAGGGGGCCGTCGAACTGGCACGGGATGCAGACGTTTTAATTCACGAAGCCACGTTTTCTCATCAAGATGCTCAGATGGCGATTGATCGCTTGCACTCAACTTCCACAATGGCGGCGCAAGTAGCTTTGGGGGCGCAGGCTAAGCAATTGCTGATGACTCATTTCAGCCCTCGTTACGCCCCTGGCAATAATATTGTGCTGGACGATTTGCTGCAAGAAGCCCGCGCTATTTTTCCGAATACGGCAATGGCTTCTGATTTCTTCACCTATGAGGTGCCGCGCCGGCAGTCTCTAGAATTGGCGGCAACCAAAAACTCCTTGTAATAATCATTGCCTCGGATTATCACCCGATGTGTTTGCCGGCACATTCATTTGACATTGTCAGTGTTTAATTGATTCGCCCTTCTGAAATAAAACTTAACAAATCTGCCTTCAGGGAGATCCAACAACCCGACTCTGTAGCTTATTAGGTAGAGATGCTTAAAAAAATACGTTCAGAGCGAGTCAGAGGAAACACCATGCGATTACTGCTCGGCGGACTGATTGTAAGCTTGGGATTGTGGGCAATGCCGGCACAAGCCCAAGTCTCAGATGCTCAAGTCGGGGCACTCGTAGAAGCCTTGCGGCAGGCAGCGCCCGATACTGGCACCGCAAATGATGGACTTTACAGCGCTTGGCAAATCAAGCCAGAGAATATCCCCCGGTGGTCGAGACTTTGCATCGGCAGGGAACTCACACCGACACAGTTTGAAACGAGTCCGGTGACAGCGCGCGGCATTTTGGTCTGTGTCATGCGAGATGTATTAAAAGACGAGTACCAAGCCGGCGGCCAAAATGAGTCAACTGCAGTGCTTCGCGCCGCCTCGTGGTGGATGACCGGCGACCCGACCCAGTACAGCAGCGCCACAATTTCCCCATACACCCAAAGAGTTCTGCAATTCTACCAGCAGCAACGCGCTCAAACACCGGCTAATTCAAATCCCACAGCGCCGGCTAACGCAAATCCCACAGCAGCGCCGGCAAACGCGAACCCAACAGCAGCGCCAGCAAACGCAAATCCTACAGCACCGGCCAATTCAAATCCCACAGCGCCGGCTAACACGAACCCAACAAGGCCGGCTAATTCAAATCCCACAGCGCCAGCAAACTCAAATCCCACAGCACCAGCTAACGCAAATCCCAACGCGAACCCAACAAGGCCGGCTAATTCAAATCCCACAGCGCCAGCAAACTCAAATCCTACAGCGCCGGCTAACGCAAATCCTAACGCGAACCCAACAAGGCCGGCTAATTCAAATCCCACAGCGCCAGCCAATTCAAATCCCACAGCGCCAGCTAACGCGAACCCAACAGCGCCGGCTAATTCAAATCCCACAGCGCCAGCTAACGCAAATCCCAACGCGAACCCAACAGGGCCGACCAATTCAAATCCCACAGCGCCGGCCAATTCAAATCCTACAGCGCCAGCTAACGCAAATCCCACAGCGCCAGCTAACGCAAATCCCAGCGCAAATCCCACAGGGCCGGCTAACCAACTACGCTAAAACATTGGAGGTGATCACACCGGCGATCGCCTCTCAAGCTAGTTATCTAGAACTGCCTTAATTACCATTACCGGGCAGGAAGTAACGCAACCGCCATTGACCTTGGGAACGCACAAAGCTCACCCGGTAATCATTTTCCTCATCATAGACGTACTGGTTCAAAATCCAGCCCTGCTGACCGTTCCGCAGCCTCACCGGCGTCCAACCGCTGAGTGGATCAGCTTGCATTCTTTCCGCCGTACATACCGGCAAACTGTTATAACCCTGAGAGTCAAACGCAACATAATCGTTAGACACAGAACCGATAATTCGGCCCCCCATTCCCGGCTCAGCTCGGACGTTAACATTTTGCCCGATAATCGCCAAGTGGCCGATATTAGGCCGATCAGGTCGGATCGACTGCTTCACCGGCTTGATATCTGGGCACACCCACACACTCGATCTCGGTTCGTTTTCAGGAATCTGCGCTTGGGAGTCAATGCCACATCCTTGATTCACCGCCTTGGTCATGTAACTCCAGAATTTAGACTGGTTGTTGTTAATGTTGTAGCTGTCCAGATTAAGCGTACCCCCGTAACTCCATTGAGTTTGGGGCATGACAAGTGCCTGAACAAATTCTGTATCTGTCCTCTGAATGGCATCTCCTAGGCGCTGGCGGAACTGGGAGAATTCACTTGCTTGAGACCTATTCTCTGACGAATTCTCCACAACTGCTATAAACGGTTCAGGGATTGGCTCTTCTGCCTTCGATACGGGTTTCAGGGTTTGAGCCTTCGGCGTTAGTTCTGTCGTGGTGCGGTAGGCAACACTTGCCATCGTGCTTGCAGCCATCGTTACCGCAGCAACCAGTGCGATCATCAAAATATGGTAGCGTTTCATCTTAGTTTTTTATGGAAGTAAATTGGGAGAAGTGCAGCCATCTTGTCCCATGCCATTGACTCTGGAATTCCTGAACGGTTGGAGCCGGCTGCTCCCCTATTCCTTAATAAAGGTATGCAATTTATCTAAGAAACGACTTCACCCACATTTCTCACCCAATCGGGTGATTTTTAAATTCTTAAAATGTGCAGTATTTGCTAAAAATGTTTTTATGACGTCAGATCTACTATCTAAAGAAACAAAAGTTCTTGCGATTTTCAAAACTTTTATTAACCGATTAGCTATGAATACTCTAATTTTCGCGCCAAGGTATTCGTATTTACACGGTAAAAGGATTTGAAGGTAATTTTTATAGCAGTGTTTGCTCGGTTTACTGCCGGCTAAAATTTGCAACCGACGCTAAACCGATTTAGGTGAGTGATCTTATTTTCTTTAAAAAGATTAAGATATTTTAATTTTTTAGAAAATTAACCCTGATTTCAATATTAATCTTTATTTTAGAATTAGATTAGTTTAAAATATAATGTCATTCTGTATCCAGAATGCAAAGTTCACTTCCTATATTCTTAGAAACTAGCAAAGTGGGTAAAGTACAGAAGCATCGGCTCTGAGTAAAGAGGTAGATACTTTAAACTGTCTCCTCAGGAGAAAAACGTGGTTGCCAACAACTTTTTTTTCAAGCCGGCCCTAAGTTCAGTGAACTTCTCATCCGCCCTTGAAACTACGTTTAAACGATCAAAACCTTTTTTCAATCTTTAAAAATCAGGCTTAGCAACAACTGACAGAATCCCAAGGCATAGTGGGTAGGAGCTGACACAGGCTCTCTATCTAATCATCTATAATAAAAGTTACACGAGCCGAATATAACATAACTTAGAGAAAAAAAGGCATCTCAAGTTTTCTCAAGTAAAGATGCACAAAAATAGTGATAACTCCTTAAAGCAAGCGAATTCAAATATCAATTGGCCAAGTCTTCAAATGACAAACAATGACGAATTATTAAAATTACATCAGCGGATAGCCGAGTTAGAGCAGACATTACTTGATCGCCGGCAGGTGGAGGACGCGCTGCATCAACGTGTGGAAACCTACGAACAGATTCTGGACGCTTTGCCTAATTTGGTAACGTGCAAAGACGCGGAATCTCGCCTGCTCTATGCCAACAAAGCATTTGGCGATTTTTATGGATTGACATGGGAACAACTTCGCAGTGCTGATTTAACAGCCGATCTCTTCAATAATAGTGACTTTACCCAAGAGTCGATTGTGGATGACACTTATATACTGGAAACCGGGCAAATAATTCACATCCCGGAAGACGCTGTCACCCGTTCCGATGGGCAAGTCCATTTGTTTAATACGATTAAAGTTCCTATTTTTAATGATGAAGGAAAAGTTGTCAGGATTGTTGACTCTTCTCACAAAATTTTAGCGACAAAACACCTAGAAACAGCGCTGGCAGAGATCAGTGCAGAGCCAGCAATTGGGGAGAATGAGCAGACAGCCCAATTAACCAATACAATCACTTATTTGAGTAGCCAGATTATTGAGCGCAAGCAGGCGGAAGAATCGCTTCAATCTCTGATCGCAGCAACTGCCTCAGTAACGAGCAAAGAATTTTATCCGGTATTTGCACAGTATCTCGCACAAGCGCTTGGGGTTCGCTACGTTATCGTGGCAGAAGCATCAGCCTGGGAGGGAGAGACGCCGGTTAGAGCCAAAGTTATTTCATTTTGGGCGACTGATCAGCTAGGGGAGAACTTTGAGTATGACTTAGTAAATACTCCTTGCGAAAGCATCTTTAGAAAAGAAACTCTGCAGGAAAAACAAGGAATTAGTTGCTACTCGCAAAATGTGCAATCATTCTTCCCTAAAGGTGAAGCATTGGCTGCTTTAGGCGGGGAGTCTTTCTTGGGAGTTGCCCTTATAGATTCAACCTCAGGTAAGTCAATTGGTCATATTTGCTTTATTGATGATAAACCCCTGATGCAAGAGGAACGGGCTAAAGCAATTATGGCTATTTTTGCCGCAAGGGTGACAGCAGAAATGGAGCGTCAACGGGCTGAGGAAGCTTTACAGCAATCACAAATGCAATTGCAACTCTCCCACCAAAAATTAGAAGATTATAACCGAACGTTAGAAGAAAAAGTGGAAGAGAGAACGCAACAGTTGCAGGAGCAAAATGCGCTTTTGCAACGACAGATTTGCGAACGGCAAAAAGCCGAAGAAGCTGCTCAATCTGCCAACCAGGCGAAAAGCCGCTTCCTTGCCAGCATGAGTCATGAACTGCGAACTCCTCTTAATGGCATCTTGGGTTACGCCCAAATTCTCAAACGAGATCAAACATTAAACGAGCAGCAAAAACATGGTTTAGGCATTATTCATCAGTGTGGTGAACACTTATTAACTCTGATTAACGATATCTTAGATATTTCTAAAATTGAAGCTCAGAAAATGGAACTTCATCCCAGTAATTTTCATTTTCTAGAATTTTTAGAAGGAATTGTAGAAATTTTTCGGGTTCGGGCTGAACAAAAAGGAATATCCTTGAGATACGAGCAACACGAATCACTGCCGGCAGGCGTCCAGGGAGATGAAAAACGGTTGCGGCAAATATTAATTAACTTACTCGGTAATGCCATAAAGTTTACTGATGCCGGTGAAGTTGCATTTCAAGTCAGCTATCAGGAAGACAAAATTCGCTTTCTGGTAAAAGACACCGGCATTGGGATGACACCTGAACAATTAGAAGAGATATTTTTGCCATTTCATCAAGTCGGACATTCTCATCGGCAAATAGAAGGAACCGGCTTGGGGCTGGCAATTACTCATCAATTAGTCCAAATGATGGGCGGCGAACTTAAAGTGAACAGTGTTTTAAATCAAGGCAGCGTATTTTACTTTGATTTAAACTTGCCAGAAGTTTCGGACTGGGTCTATTTCACCCAAGGAGATGAAGGAAAAATTATTGCGTATAAAGGCACTAAACAAAAAATTTTGGTAGCAGATGACCATGAAGAAATTAGAGCGCTTATGGTGAATATGCTCTCGCATTTGGGATTTGAAATATTGGAAGCTACCGATGGTCAAGAATGTTTAAACAAAGCGCTTGAAGTTAAGCCGGATCTGATTTTAATGGATTTGATGATGCCGGTGATGAGCGGTTTAGAAGCGACTCGTCGGTTACGAAATTTAACAGAACTCGCCGGCACGATCATCATTGCGACATCTGCCAGTGTTTTTGACTTCAACCGGCAAAAAAGTTTAGAGTCCGGTTGCAATGATTTTCTACCTAAGCCCATCCTCATTCAGGAGCTTTTAGAAAAATTACGGGTTCACTTGGCACTAGAATGGGTTTATGAAGAGAGAAGTGCTGCATCTGAGGTGAAATCCCCTTCGCCGACAATCGCGCCGGCAGAAGCTCTCATTGCTCCCTCAGCCGAAGAATTGGCTGTCCTGTTCGATCTTGCAATGATGGGCGATCTGAGAGGCATTATGGAGCGAGCCACTCAGTTAGAGGAAATGAATGAGGATTGGGTGCCATTTGCATCAAACTTGCGTCAATTAGCCAAAGGTTTTAAAGAGAAAAAGATTCTCTATCTGATCGAACAGTATATGAATCCGCAAAAAGTGTGAGAACTTCCATTTAGTTTATCCTCTTACGAGGGCTAGCTTAAAAATATTTAGGTTTATATCGGCTGAAGTTTACTGCGCGTCTGTGGACTTCTAGCAGCCGTTCTTAAAGAATTCGCATTGCCAGCCCCTCTCTACAGGATGAAAAGGCAGGAAGCTATCAAGGGCAAATCGCGAATGTTTAGTTTTATTTAGGTTTTGAGAATTTATATCTTCAGTGGGAATTCTAAAAAAACAACCGATTATGCAATGCTTTGGTTGCACTTGAGTTCTTTTATAAAAACAGTATCAGCACCGGCACTAACCGGGTGCATCGGGCAACAAAACACCCTTCTGTTTAAACCTTGAACTGATTAATGTAGCAAATCTTAACTGAAAATTTGGCTAACTTTAGCGTCCGCCAAGCAAAACTCGAAAATCAAAATTGTTCGCCATTGATAGGATTCTGTAGCCCCAGAGGAGGAAAGCTTGTGAGTGATGAAGTCAAGCCGGCAAAACCAAGAAACTGCCGGACAGAGGGCAAACAAATGGGGCTGGTTGCGGATTTGCCCCAAAGCTGGCATCGCACAGTTTTTCTCTTCCTCGCCTCCTGTGTGCCGGTGCTAATTTACTGGGGTTTAGGGCTAGTCGAGTTTTATCACACTTCTATCCGTTCACACCGACTGAGTGAGGTGTGTCAGTTTAAACCCGATATAATTTTTATAAACTTGGTGATGCGAGTAATCAACAGATTAACAGCTACCCAGCAGATGAGCTTGTTGGCGACATTCAACGGAGTTACCATTATTGCCCTTTCGGCTCGCGTTTTTGATTTCGAGCAGCAGCAGAGCCGGCACGCTGGTGATCACGGTTTTCTCTCCAAACCAGTGGTAAAAACCGATCTTTTAGAAACATTGCGTTCGCACTTAATGTTGGAATGGGTTTATCAAAAGCGAGAAAGCTCTAGCGTTTTTTCTTCTCTAGACTCAGGATTTGACAAGCAGCAATCAAGCGTCGCTTCGCCGGCACAGAAAGTTTCAGTGACGCTTGTACCCGCCTTCAGAGGCATTGTAGAGCGAGCTACCCGACGAGAGGCGAGGGATTATCAGCAAAGGCTGCCGGCTGTCACCCATCTTCGCCAACTCGTCAAAGGCTTTAAAGCGCAACAAATTTTAGAGTGTGTGACCTAATATTCGAGGCATCAATGAGTACAGACAGTTCCCGTAAAAATGTCATTTTAATTGTCGATGACACGCCGATAAATTTAGAGATGCTCTTTGATTTTTTAGTCAGTGCTGACTTTAAAGTTTTAGTTGCTTGTGATGGAGAAAGCGCAATTGAAAAAGCCCAATACGCTTTGCCAGATCTAATTTTGTTGGATGTCGTGATGCCGGACATCAATGGATTTGAAGCTTGCCGCCGGCTCAAAGCAGATGCCTCCACACGAGATATTCCCGTGATTTTTATGACCGCGCTTTCTGAGCCGGTGCAGAGAGTAGAAGGTTTAAGTTTGGGGGCAGTTGATTATATTACCAAACCGCTTCAACATGAAGAAGTTTTAGCGCGGATTAAGATTCATTTGAGCCTCCGTAATCTCTATAAAACCCTTCAAACGCAAAATCTGCGTCTAGAACAGGAAATTCAAGAACGCTTGCGCTCAGAAGAAAAAATTCGCGAACAAGCTGCCTTGCTGGATATCACAACCGATGCGATTATTGTGCGAGATTTAAATTACCAGATTCTCTATTGGAATCAAGGAGCGGAACGCCTTTATAAATGGAAAGCAGAAGAAGCGCTTGGCAAGAATGCCAAGGAACTTTTGTATCGAGCCGGTGTATCTCAGCCTCAAGATAACCTTAAAATCTTAGCTGACAAAGGAGAGTGGCAGGGTGAGTTGTATCAAGTCACAAAAGAGAGTAAGGATATCATTGTTTCGAGCCGCTGGACTTTAGTGCGCGATCCAGAGGGCAAGCCTAAATCTATTCTGACTGTTAATACTGATATTACAGAAAAAAAACAACTAGAAGCGCAGTTTCTCCGGGCGCAGCGGATGGAAAGTATCGGCACCCTGGCAAGCGGCATCGCTCACGATCTCAATAACGCCTTAACGCCTATTTTGGGCGCTGTTCAACTCCTAGCACACAAGATTCCGGACGAGCAAAGCCAACGGCTGCTAACAATTTTAGAGAAAAATACTAAGCGAAGTGCTGAATTTGTTAAACAAGTGCTGTCTTTTGCACGCGGGGTTGAAGGCGAACGCACCACGCTACAAGTGGGGTACTTGATTTTAGAAATTGAACAGATTGCTAAACAGACATTTTCCAGAGCAATTGAGATTTTTACAGATATTCCACTGTTGGATTTGTGGACGATATCGGGCGATGCCACTCAACTTCATCAGGTGTTACTGAACCTTTGCGTTAACGCTCGTGATGCCATGCCTAGAGGTGGAACTTTAGAAATTTCTGCCAGAAATATTTGGATTGATGAAAATTTTGCTCGCCTGAATATTGAGGCTAAAGTTGGGCCTTATATTGTGATGACTGTGTCTGATACGGGAATGGGAATTCCTAAAGAAATTATTGATAGAATTTATGAGCCATTTTTTACAACAAAAAAAATTGGAAAAGGCACTGGCTTAGGTCTTTCAACCGTAATAGGAATTGTTAAAAGTCACGGCGGTTTTATCAACCTGGTTAGTGAGTTAGGGATTGGCACAGAGTTCAAGGTGTACTTACCGGCAACCGATGTAGCAGCAACGGAATCTACACAAGATAATCCCCATGAAATTCCCTCTGGGCACGGAGAATTAATTCTTGTCGTTGATGATGAAGATTCAATTCGCGATATTACTAAAATTGCCCTGGAAGCCTATGGTTACAAAGTAATTTTGGCAAGTGATGGTGTTGAAGCGGTAGCGCTGTATGCCCAACACCAGGAAGAAATTAGTGTGGTATTAGTCGATATTATGATGCCGGTGATGGATGGAACCACTACGATCCGCACGTTGCAAAAAATGAACCCCCAGGTCAAAATTATTGCGGTTAGCGGGCTGATGTCAAGCACTAAGAAAATTGAAGTCAGCGGCAAAAGCGTCAAAAGTATTTTGCCAAAGCCTTATAGCTCTGAGGAATTGCTATTAAAATTACACAGTGTTATCAATAGTTAAAAATGTAAAAATATTTATAGATTTCCTAATTGGGGAGAGGAGGATCGTAGAATGAAAGAAATGTGAACAAGAAATTACGAAGCAAAAATGACTTTGCAACTGACCCGATTGAGCCAAAAGCTTAGAGTTGAACAGAATTTTTATTTTTTCAATAAACGTGGTGTCATAAATGAAGACTGAAAATGCCAAAAAAAGCGTTATCTTACTCGTGGATGACACGCCCACAAATTTAGGGGTATTGTTCGATTTTTTAGCAGATTCTGGCTTTAAAGTCTTAGTTGCTTGTGATGGAGAAAGCGCGATAGAGAAAGCAGAGTACGCATTGCCAGACCTGATTTTGCTGGATGTCGTGATGCCGGGGATAGATGGATTTGAAACTTGCCGCCGGCTCAAAACGAATGAGGCAACGAAAGATATTCCAATTATTTTTATGACGGCGCTTTCTGACACAACGGATAAGGTCAGAGGTTTGAATCTTGGCGCGGTAGATTACATTACCAAGCCGTTTCAGCAAGAAGAGGTTTTAGCGCGCGTGACGGTTCAGATGAGCCTGTGCAACTTAGCGAAAAAACTTCAGGCTCAAAATGAGTCTTTGCAGCACGAAATAAAAGAGCGAGCGGCTGCAGAACGAGCACTTTTAAATCTCACATTGGAATTAGAACAACGGGTAGAGCAAAGGACATCTGCGCTTTCTGAAGCGAATCGGCTGCTAACCCAATTTAATGAGCGCTTGCAACAGGAAATTCAAGAGCGTCTCAGTGCAGAGGCGGCTTTGCTGCAATCAGAAGCGCAATTGCGAACCCAGGCACATGATATAGAAACAGCTTTAGTTGAACTTCAACAGGCGCAATCCCAACTGATTCAAAGCGAAAAAATGTCAAGTTTGGGGCAGTTGGTTGCTGGCGTTGCTCATGAAATTAATAACCCCGTTAGCTTCATTTTCGGGAATCTCGATCACGCGAATCTCTATAGCTCTAGCCTGCTTGAGCTTTTGCATCTTTACCAAGCGCACTATCCAGAACCGGCTCTTGAAATTCAAGATAAAATATCAGAAATTGACCTAGATTTTTTAATTGAAGATCTGCCAAAGCTGCTGGCTTCCATGAAAATAGGGGCAGAACGCATCCGCGAGATTGTTTTGTCTCTACGGAAGTTTTCCAGGCTGGATGAATCGGATATGAAGCCGGTTGATATTCATGAAGGACTTGAAAATACCCTGCTAATTTTGCAAAATCGCATTCGAGATAAGGTGGGGCATTCAGGTCTTTTAATTGTTAAAGATTATGGGAATTTGCCGCAAGTTGAGTGTTACGCCGGCCAGTTGAACCAAGTATTTATGAATATCTTGAGTAACGCTCTTGATGCGCTAGATGAGTATGATCGCAAGCGCCCAGTAGAAGAGATTATACATAATCTCAGTACCATTCGGATTCATACGGCAGTTATCAACCCAGATCGAGTGACGATTCAGATTTCTGATAATGGGCCTGGGATGACTGAAGACGTGTGCCGCAGGTTGTTTGATCCTTTCTTTACGACGAAACCTGTCGGTTCTGGTACAGGTTTGGGGCTATCAATTAGCTATCAAATTGTCGTCAAAAAACACGGGGGCACCTTAAAGTGCGTTTCCAAACCGGGTGAGGGATCGCTGTTCTCGATTGAGATCCCCATTCATCAGCAAGCAGTGCGAACCGTACTCAGCCAAAGCAAAACCACCCAAAATCAACAACCTCTGGTTTCTAGCCCCAGAGAGTGACAAAATAATAGGTCTAACGATTGCTTGAGCTGGAAAAAGAGCTATGACCATCCATTCCCTACAACGTGCGTTCGACCAAGGCAGGGCGCTTAAAATTATCAGTGGTTTAACCAATTTTGACGCCGAGCGCGTGGCTGCCACGGTTCGGGCTGCAGAGTTGGGCGGCGCGACGTTTGTGGATATTGCCGCCGATGCAAATTTGGTGCGGTTGGCGCGTCAGTTGACAAGTTTGCCGATTTGCGTGTCCGCAGTGGAACCGGCAAAATTTGTGCCGGCAGTAGAAGCCGGTGCCGATTTGATTGAAATTGGCAACTTTGATGCGTTCTACGCCCAAGGACGCCGGTTTGAGGCAGCAGAAGTGTTGCAACTCACTCAGGAAACCCGTTCCTTGCTGCCTCACATTACCCTGTCTGTAACCGTGCCCCATATTCTGGCGCTAGACGAGCAAGTAAAACTGGCAGAAGAACTCGTCAAAGCCGGCGCTGATATTATCCAAACAGAAGGCGGCACCAGCAGCGCCCCCACCCACGCCGGCACCTTGGGATTGATTGAAAAAGCCGGCCCCACATTGGCAGCCGCTTATGAGATTTCTCGGGTTGTCTCCGTGCCGGTGTTATGCGCCTCCGGCATTTCCAACGTCACAGCACCCTTAGCCGTTGCTGCCGGTGCTGCCGGTGTTGGCGTTGGTTCTGCAATCAATCGCCTTGACAGCGAAGTTGCCATGATTGCAGCAGTTCGCAGCTTAGTTGAAGCATTGGCAACCGTGAGCCGGTCGTCGATCTACGCTTAATCTAACTTCTGAAGTTGTAGAGGCAAACTCAACTTTGTCTCTACAACTTTTCATTTGTTATTTATTTAAAATTAGTCATCACATCTTTCATTTATCTGTGTTTATCTGTGTTTACCAGTGGTTAAAAAAATCTTCCCTCTTCATCTATAAAACACACCTTACACACAGTTGAAATTATCACACCGGCAGCACTTCAGGACGCCACAAATACTCCCGCAAATTAACTTTTCCTTCAGCGCTAAACTTTATTCCTTCTTCTTCCAACAGCGTTTGCTGTAAGCAGTCCGTGCCATATCGCAAAGGCGACTGAGATATCTCTCCCTTAGCATTAATCACCCGATGCCAGGGAATATCTGACGAACGCATATCAACCCGATAAAGCGCATATCCCACCAAACGCGCTTTTCCGTAAAGTTCTGCCAAATCTGCCACTTGTCCGTAAGTTGCTACCCGACCATGCGGGATTTTGCGGACAATGTCATAAATATTATCGTAAGTAGACATTGGCTTTTCCTTTCCTACTTATCGCTGTGAATCTCGCATTTCCTGCCGGCGCATTGGCATCTCATCAATTTGATTAAAAATCACCTCTGGCGCAACCGGCTTCTGATCGCGACGCTTTGCAGTGCCATCTTTACCAATCAGGATAACCCGGAATTCTTCAGGAGCAACGTTAAATTCAGAACGCAAATTAGCAGCATCCGCTTCATTTAGTGTTTGCGTTTCTGCCTGACTAGTGTATTGTGCTAATAGTTCAATGGCGATTAAATCTCGCTCTTGGAAATCGGCAACTGTTTTTTGAATAAGTTGCATCTGCCGTTGGTAGTCGGGATTGTCTTTTGAAGGTGCAAAGATTAGCAAAAGCCGGTTTTTCCACTGGTATGTATTGAGATTGAATGCCATGTTGCTATTTTTTGCAGTTGCCACTAAATTTGTTGCCGGCGGCATTGAGATGGAGGTTTGCGGCATTAATGTGCCGGCTGCCGGTATCAGCATTAGTCCCAGAATTAACCAACGAGTCAGCATAATCAGCTATTTAGACTTTAACAATTCGCTTCAGCTTCTAGCCTAACGCACTTTTTTTATGATGATAATCATTAACTGAACTGGGAATGCCCAGAAGTCTTATTCTTTCGTGCCGGGTTCCTTTCTCCTGGGAAATAGTTATTTGAGCAAAGAACGATTACAATTGCAATATTCGCCTAAACGTGCATGAATTTGACCCAAAAAATATTTTAATAGGACAGACTTAATCATGAGTGCTTTAACTCTACAATTACCGCCGGTTCTTAAACTGACTGACGAGCAGTTTGAACAACTTGCTGCGGCTAACCAAGACTTGCAACTAGAACTCACAGCTAAAGGAGAACTGATTATCATGCCCCCCACAGGAGGAGAAACCGGCAACCGGAATCTGGATATAGAAGGACAGCTTTGGCTTTGGAACCGGCAAACAAAGCTAGGAAAAGCGTTTAATTCTTCGACTGGATTTAAACTTCCGAATGGTGCAACTCGTTCTCCTGATGCTTCCTGGGTGATACAGGAACGATGGGACGTTCTAACTCAGCAGCAACGCAAGAAATTTCTGCCGTTGTGCCCTGACTTTGCAATTGAACTGGTTTCGGAAACGGATGATGTGGAAGAAACCCGGAAAAAAATGCAGGAGTATATTAGTAATGGGCTGCGTTTGGGGTGGTTGATTAATCCCAAAATTCGCCAAGTAGAAATTTATCGCCAAAATCGAGACGTTGAGGTTTTAGATTCTCCGGCTACGTTATCGGGTGAAGATATTTTGCCGGCATTTATTTTAGATTTACAAGCAATTTTTGAATAAATGGATAGTTGAGTGGGATGCACTACAGCAAGATTCTCAGAGGCAGACAAGTCAGGCTAAATTAAGCTAAAATTCAATTCCAAAAACAAGGACTGATGCACCGCTGATTGAACGGCAAAGCGCGCATATAATAACCATACATGAATACACTGCTAGGGGGTAAATTATGGCAATTCTCACCATCGATAACCTACCAGATGATTTATTGGAGCAAATTCAGAAACTTGCGAACCAAAACCATCAACCTATTAACGAACAAGTCATCAACTTATTAAAACAAGCCCTACAAAAGCCCCAACCTCCTCTCAAATTCCTCATCTCCCCTGAAACAGATCCCACTTGGGAAGAACGCCGTAAAGCTACCCCGCAACTACTCGCTGAAATTGAGCAGCGGCTAGAACAGCGTCGTGTTGACAATGCTAATGTTGAATGGCCAGATAGCACGGCTTTACTTAGAGAGGATCGGGATAGATGACAACTCCTTTACGATGCGTCGTTGATGCGAGTGTGGGAATTAAGCAATTTGTTCCCGATCCCTTATCCTCAAAAGTTAAGCAACTGTTCGCCCACCTCGCCATTCCTGGGACAGAATTCTTTATCCCAGACCTGTTTTATATCGAAACAGCTAACATCCTTTGGAAATATGTTCGTGCAAGACTTTACGCTGCTGCGGATGTTCCGGCAGACTTAACCACCCTAAAAGGTATGTCTTTGCGCGTCATTTCCACGGCTGAGTTAATGGAAGAAGCGGTTAATATTGCCATAAATTACGGAATTTCTGCCTACGATGCCTCTTATGTTGCTCTTTCCCAGCGAGTCACGGCACCAGTGTTAACTTTAGATCAGAAGCTAGTGAATTCCTTAGCAATTGCACCTTATGATGTGCGGTTGTTTACTGACTTCTCTATTCCACCCTTGCCCTAATTTATGCCTCAGCAATGCCAAAGATAAAGGCAATTTTTGCCGCCGGCACCCATAACCGAAAAATAAATTGGGTAGCTGATAACCTGTGAGGCAAAATGCCACGATCATCAGCTACCCAAAGATTAGTCAAGCCGACATTATCTGGAAGTACCCTCGGCAATTTTCACAACCGGCACAACGTCCGACTGTGCAACCTTAGGAATTAAAAATCTCTTCGCATAAATCTGGGGATTTGCTTCTGCGATTTGGATATAAGATTGGCGAACCTGAGTGTTTACTGCAACTGTTTTGACATCGTACATTTGCATTCCCATATTTGGGTAGATGCCAAGGCCGATAATTAATACGAGAAAACAAGCTGCAATAAATACTTCACGAGGTCTGGCATCGGTAAATTCTGAATCGATAGGCAAGCTACAATTTGTACCAAAGCAAACCGGCGCTTGATTTCCTTGATTCTTCAAATCTACATCTGTTAGATCGCAGTTTGGTGCAATGTCGCAGGTGGGTATTTCACCAGAATTGTAAAAGACTTGTCGCAGCATCGAAAGCAGATAAACCGGCGTAAGAATGACTCCCACTGCCGCGAGTAAAACCGTTACGGTGCGGAAGGTTGAGCTGTAGATGTCGCTGGTTGTGATGCCAACGAAAACGGAGAGTTCACCGACAAAGCCACTCATTCCGGGTAATGCCAAGGATGCCATTACACCCATTGTAAATAGGGCAAAAACTGTGGGCATAGCTTGAGCAATTCCGCCCATTTCTTTCATTGCCATTGTGTGCGTGCGATCGTAAGTCACGCCGGCTAAAAAGAAGAGTAAGGAAGCAATCAAACCGTGGGAAATCATTTGCAGCATTGCGCCGTTGATTCCCAAGTCGGTAAAGGAGGCAATTCCCAACAGGACAAATCCCATGTGAGAAACCGACGAATAGGCGAGGCGACGCTTCATATTCGTCTGGGCAAACGAGTTTAGCGCACCGTAGACAATATTGATCACGCCTAGAATCGCTAAGATTGGCGCAAAGTAAACGTGTGCGTCAGAAAGCAGTCCTAAGTTGAGGCGAATTAAGCCATATCCGCCCATCTTCAGCAGGACGCCGGCTAATACCATTGAGACGGGAGAGGATGCTTCGCCGTGTGCATCCGGTAGCCAGGTGTGCAGGGGGAAAACAGCCAGCTTGACACCAAAGGCAATCAGCAAGCCGGCATAAAGCAGCAATTCTAAACCTAGTGGGTAATCCTTCAAGCCGAGTTCCACCATATCGAAGGTGAAATGATCGCCGGTGAATGCCATTCCCAAGCCGGCAACCAAAATAAAAATAGAAGCAGCAGCCGTATAAATTAAGAATTTCATCGCAGCGTACTGACGCTTTTGCCCTCCCCAAATCGAGACGAGGAGGTAGACGGGAATCAGTTCGACTTCCCACATAATGAATAGCAGCATTACGTCTTGCGCGACGAATACCCCGATCTGTGCCGAGTACAGCACCAGCATCAGGAAATAGAACAGGCGGGGTTTAAGATCGACTTGCCACGCTGCAAAAATCGAGAGTGTCGTGACTAATCCTGCCAGAAGCACTAGCGGGGCAGAAACGCCATCGACGGAAACTGACCAGTTTATGCCTAACTGAGGCACCCAGGCATATTGCTCGACGAGTTGAAATGCAGCGCTGCTGGGATTGTAATGATTCCAGAATACAAAGCACATTAAGGCAAAATCTGCAACAGCTACGCCCAGTGCATACCACCGCACGCGCTTGCCATCTTTATCGGGGAGAAAGGGGATTAGCATTGCCGCAACGAGTGGCAGCAGGACTATTGCAGTCAGCCAGGGAAATCGATCCGCTATCATGTGAGTCGCAAAAAATTAAGAATTTCTCAATGTCCTTATCTTATGCAACTTTGTAACATTTATTTATAAATATTTCCCCTAGTTAAGTATAAGTGGATCTACAGAGATAGCCGCTAAGAGCGCTGACGCGCGGAAGGAGGCTAACGCAGACGAGAGCGCCGGCTACCCTCCTCTACCTTGTGGCCTCTGCCTTCTGCTAAGACATTTGCGGACTGGATTAAATCATTGTTGTAGTTGAAGGGAATTGGCATTTTCTGAACCTAGACTTAATACAAATGATAGAGTAAGCACTTCGCCCCATGAATGAGAGCCGATTACAAGCATGTCTAAATTTAATCCAACAACTGCAAAGTTGCCCCAGTGGGGAAAGAGAGCAGATATTAGCAGATAACGAACACCTAATCGATAAATGGTTCCTGCTAGCCTATGAATTCCAGGCGGAAATGATGGCGAAGGAAGGGCAGGAAAATGGGGCAAATTTTTTTAGAAATTTGGTAGCACAGATAAGGGAAAAGGTGCCAGATTCGCTTGAATTTCCCGAAATTTACCGATTCTTGATACAGATACTCCTGACTACTTCAGACAGCAACCACAACTCCGCCGAAGTGTATCCCCTGCTGGAAGCGAACCTGGAAAAGCTAAATCCCATCTTCGCTCAACTGTTGCGTGATTGGGCCACCCAAACGCCGACGGCAGTCGAATCAACACAGGCACACATTAACGCAGTAAATATTGTCAACTTCAGCATCCTGATTCAACAATTCCCATTAGGCAGCAAGTCAAGCAATTTAGAAATTGCGATTGCGGGATATAAAGTTGGGTTGAGCGTCTTTACCCGTTTAGACTACCCCAACGAATGGGCAATGACTCAAACTAATCTGGGAACTGCCTACAGCGACCCAATTCTCGCCGCCGACAAACCCCAAAACATTAAATCCGCTATTGCCTGTCATAAAAAAGCTTTGCAAGTTTATAAAAGACAAGCATTCTCCCAACAATGGGCAATGACTCAAAATAATCTGGGAACTGCTTACTATTCCCCATTTCTCGGCGGCGACAGATCTCAAAACCTCAAATCTGCCATTGGCTGTTTTAAAAAAGCTTTGCAAGTTTATAAAAAACAAGCCTTTCCCCAACAATGGGCAAAGACTCAACACAATTTGGGAACTGCCTATAGTGAGTTAATTTTCGGCCGCGACAAACCTCAAAACATCAAATCCGCCATTGCCTGTTTTAAAAAAGCTTTGCAAGTTTATAACGGGCAAGACTTCCCAGAAAATCATGCAGAAATTTTATTTAATTTAGGGTGTACTTATCAAGAAAACCGCAAGTTTGAGCAAGCTTACAATACCTTTGTTTCTGCTATTTATAGCGTAGAATTTCTGCGAAGTGAAATTTACTCTGGAGATGAACGTAAGAAAAAACTAGCGGAAGAATGGAATAAACTTTACCGGCGCATGGTGGAAGTTTGCCTGGAGTTGGGCAAGTACACCGAAGCTATTGAATATGTGGAACGCAGCAAAGCACGTAACCTCGTGGAACTCCTTGCTATCCGCGACTTGTATCCCAAAGGGCAAATTCCTGAAGACGTGCGAACTCAACTGCAACACTTGCGGCAAAAAATTGAAGTGGAAAATCGCCGTCTCGCTGCCGACTCTAACCCCAACAACAGCCACCTCAACTACTTAAGGGAAGAATACAATCGACTGTTTCCCTTTCAACCCATCGATTATCCCCACATTCAAGAACTGCTAGATAATCGCACGGCAATTATTGAGTGGTATCTTCTGGGGGATGCGTTTCTCACCTTCGTGATAGCACCTGATTCAGTTTCCTCTGAAAAAAAATCTATATCTCATTTAAGAGGGACAGCAGGATCACTCAAAGTTTTACAATTCTTCAAAACCGACTTCGATGCTTTAATCGCTTGGGGAAATAATTACCTCAACCACTATCTAAGAAATAAAGAAGAATGGAAATATAAATTAGCTGCCCGCCTTCAGGAACTCGCGCTGATTTTGCATCTTGATGAGATTCTGGCTTGTCTTGCTCCAACGATTGATCAATTAGTTTTGGTTCCTCATCTCTTCATGCACGTGTTCCCCCTTCATGCGTTGCAAGGCACAAGGCAAAAGTCAAAAGGCAAAAGTAAAGAAGTGGAGACAGTTACCGGCTGCCTGCTTGACTTATTCGCTGGTGGAGTGAAATACGCCCCCAGTTGCCAACTGCTACAACAAGCACAAAGCCGACAACGCTCCAACTTAGATCGCCTCTTTGCCATCCAAAACCCCACTGAGGATCTTTACTTCACCGACATTGAAGTAGAATCGATCCAGCTACACTTCAATGCCGGTGAAGTTTGGAAAAAAAAGGATGCTTGCAAAACCAAATTTGAGCAATTACAAAACGCTTACCTGCCACAAACTCACTGCGCCCACTTTTCCTGCCACGGCTACTTTAACTTTAAAAATCCCCTGCTTTCCGCTCTGCTGCTGGCTAACTGCTATATTCCTATGCCAGAAAAACCCGATCCCAAACGCCATTTACCACTACAGGAGGGCCGCGCAATCGATCTGGCTCAATGTCTCACCCTCGCAGATATAATTTCCCTCGATTTAAGTGCTTGCCGGCTGGTTTTCCTCTCTGCCTGCGAAACCGGCATTACAGACTTATACTCCACGAGTGACGAATATATTAGCCTCTTGAGCGGCTTTTTGATTGCCGGTTCCCCTAGCGTGGTAGGTTCTCTATGGAAAGTCAATGACTTATCCACCGCCCTTTTAACCATCCGGTTTTACCAAAATCTCAAAGCCGGTTTGTCTGTAACCCTTGCCCTGAATACTGCCCAAATCTGGCTGCGGGATGCGACCAAAGAGAAGTTGCAGGAGTGGACGAGTCAACTATCACTTAATTCCGCTCAAAGAATACAGATCAAAGCTTTTTTGTATAAGATTGAATCTAATACCAAGCCCTTTGAGTCGCCTTACTTCTGGGCGGCATTTTGTGCGATCGGGCAGTAGGAGTTTAGCTATGTCATTCCACGAACAAAATCTCGCAGCATTCATTGAGTTATTAATCGACAAGCGCTCGTCGAGGCTATTTTCTCCGCAAGATCGGGCGGAACTCATGCAGTTAATAGATCCGTTACCGGACGATATTGAACAACTCTCAATCGCAATCGCCGATTGGTATGAAAATCGAGCGAGCATCCTTGACGCGCAACTAGAACTGCTCAACGATCTATCACGTGGGGCGATAAGGATAAACGGTGATAAAGCCCCAGGCAGCATTCAAGGCAATGTTCCCGAACCCAACCCTAAACTCAACAAACAAATGCTGGGAAATAGCATTCAAAACAGTTATGGTAAACAATCCCCGCCTGACAAAAATCGCTGATGAAAAATCCTCAATCGACTGAAAAAGTCAACAATCCTAAACTCACGCTATACGCTTTTCATTTGC
The DNA here is from genome assembly GCF_014695725.1 of Microcoleus sp. FACHB-672. NCBI lineage: Bacteria > Bacillati > Cyanobacteriota > Cyanophyceae > Oscillatoriales > Microcoleaceae > Microcoleus > Microcoleus sp. FACHB-672. The sequence continues at coordinate 198,005 of NZ_JACJOU010000022.1, forward strand.
GGAATAATTTGGCATTGGGTTTCGAGGAGCCGGTTGAAACGGCAAATCTTTTGTGGACAAAGTGTGAGGAGTTAGGAGAAAAATTACAAGTTCCTCGCCTCCAATTTCTGAGAGAACGCCTCACAAAAGAATGGGGAAGTTCTATTGGTGTTTCTCCCCATAACGAAAAACAGCCCAGTGACTATTTAGAACTTTTACCTATCAATGAATATGGAAAAAGATTACTTCATTTTTCCCCAATTACAGAATCAACTGATTTGAAAATGAGGGGAGAAATTTATGCGCTACAAATTCATGATACCTATGCAATTGATCTAACTCTACGTTATCCTTATCAAAATATAGACCTTGCGAAAATCCACAATCTAAATTACAAGGATTGCTTACTTTCCAATCAAATTCAAGCCTCTCTCGGACAAACTTTAGTTTTATTTACTCAACCTGCTAGTTCCATACAAAATTCCGAAACCTTGGCTAAAAACTGTGTAGAATTTCTGCTATCACCCTTTGAGGCAAACAAGCTTTTAAAGACTGCTCCTTATGCAGGTAAATTTTTAGGCAGCCCCATCTTTGAATATGAGAGTGGCGACGATAACCCAAGCCAAAATTTACACTTACTCATTTGGTTAAACTCTGACCCTGAAACTGAATCACTAGAAGCACAAGGTGATTACTGCCAACGGCTGATCAATCTCTTATATTGCCGCAGCAGAATCCTTTATACCTATTTTCAATCTCGTCAGTGCAATCAAAAAGCTCGCAGCATCTACAAAATTATAGAAACGAAATTTCAAGACTTTAAGAACCCACCTTCAACCTCAAATGAAAGATTAAAACAGTTTAAACAGTTATTAACAGAAATGCCTCAGCAAGCTTTTGATTATGCTAATCATTTACGAGATTTTGAAATTTATATTAACACCCTAGAAACAAACGCAAAAAACTACCGAGCCTGCCTTGAGAGATTGCAAGAAATTAGCTTAAAAGATAAAGATAACTTGGACTTCTTACAAAAGTTTTTAACTCGGACTGAAACGATGCTAATAGAACAAATCCGAGTAGACTTAGGTTATTTGATGCCAGCTCAAAAACTTTTCGATCAAATGATTTCTACGGTTCGAGGTATTGTTGAAATTGAACAAGCAGAAAGGGAAAAATCACTAGAAAGAACGATTCAAATTTTAGGAACAGGACTCGGTGCCGGCGGGATTATCGCTTCTGCAATTTCCGGTCATATTACCGTGCCGATGGTCTGGCCAAATCACCCAAAAGCTGATGAAATTCACCCAGCAATTCATACGACTGTGTGGAGTTTAGTTGCGTTTTTAGCCTTTGCAGGATTCACTGCTGCGATTAACGGTTGGTTTGCTGATAGGTTAGCTAAAAGAAAGCGGCAACAGCAAGAAAAATCTGCAAAGAAGCCGACAGGCATATGACGAATTAATCACAATTTTTCTAACTTAATTCTATTGTTACCGCTGAAACCATGCCGTTAAAGCCAAAGCTAACCCGTCAGCAGCATCATCAGGTTTCGGTAAAGTTTCTAAATTTAATTCCCTGGCAACGGCTTCTTGCACTTCCAATTTATCCGCATTGCCATAGCCGGTGAGTGCTTGCTTAACCTGTGCCGGCGTATATTCAACTAAAGGCACTTCACACTGCGCGATCACTAACATCACCACACCCCGCGCCTGTGCAACCAAAATTGTATTTGCCATGCGATAAAAAAAGAACTTTTCAATCGCAATTAAATCGGGTTGCAATTGTTTGATGACGGTGTGCAAGTCTTCATAAATGGTACAGAGTCGCCGCCCAATTTCCTCACCGGCAGGCGTCTGAATGACTCCAAAATCTAATGCAGAAACCGTGCCGGCAATGTTTCCGCCGGCAGCCGGTTCACAGCAAATTGCCCCAAATCCTAATTTGGCTAACCCTGGATCTATGCCGAGGATTCGCTTTTGCATGGGTTGTTATGGTTGAGTTTTTTAACCGCAGATAAACACAGATAAAAGCGTGATATTTGTGTGATCTGCGGTTGTTTTCTTAGCGTTTGCCGGCACCGTTTGCTTGTGCAACTTTTTCGTCTGCCGGTTCTGCTAATCCAAATACGCGGCAGAAAACTTTTTGCACTTTGTAGCCTGAATCAATCGATTCTAAAGGATCTTTCCGCAGCCGGTGACGCAGGCAAAGTGTAACCACTTGGCGGATATCATCAACCGTGACTTCTGTGCGTCCTTCAAAGGCAGCTAATGCTTTGGCAGCGCGATTTGTGACTAAATCTCCGCGCAATCCGTCCACATCTAATTCTGAGCAAACTTGCGAAATTTGCACCCGAAAGTCATAGTCAATTTGCACCGATTTAAGCAACTCTTGGGCATCTGCAAGCCGTTGTTGCAGGGCTTCTTGTTCATGCCGGTGCTTTTCTAAAAACTCTTGAGGATTTTGGTCAAAACCTGAGCGTTCCTCGACAATTTGCACGCGCAAGGTGGGATCTTTTACGGTGCGAATTTCTGCGTGCATCCCAAAGCGATCCAGCAATTGCGGACGCAATTCCCCTTCTTCTGGGTTGCCAGAACCCACAAGCACAAAACGGGCAGGGTGACGAATCGAAATGCCTTCCCGTTCTACGGTATTCCAACCTGAAGCGGCTGAATCTAAGAGCACATCGACTAAGTGATCGTCCAGCAAGTTGACTTCATCGACATAGAGGATGCCGCGATTGGCTTTTGCCAGTAACCCCGGTTCAAAAGCTTTCACGCCTTCAGACAGGGCTTTTTCAATATCAATGGTGCCGCAAACCCGGTCTTCTGTTGCGCCCAATGGTAAATCCACCATTTGCACTTTGCGATTTGCCACCGGCACGTTTTCTTCACGCCCCAGCCGTTCTCGCACGGCATCGCTCATCAAATCTGGATCGCTGGGATGGCTGTTGAACGGATCGTCTGCCACAACTTCAATTTCTGGCAGCAAGTCAGCGAGCGCCCGGATGGTGGTCGATTTGCCGGTGCCGCGATCTCCCATAATCATCACCCCACCGATTTTGGGGTCAATTACATTCAACAACAGTGCAAGCTTCATCTCTTCTTGGCCAACGATGGCGGTGAAGGGAAAAACGGCACGACGAGCAGTTAAGTTCGAGACAGGGCTGGCTTGTGCGGTCAGAGTCATAACGATTTTAGATTTTGAATGCGCGAATTTTTGATCTTATCTAAATTTGGCAGAACCTATAATAGGAAATAGTTTCAGCCGGCAGCAACGAGCCTCAAAAATAATAGTTATTAACCAAATTTGAGATCACGAGATTTCCGAGACGTTCAGCACTTTCAGATTGCCGTCTCTCATTTTACAGCCCAGCGTCAGGCCATTATCATGTACCCGCAAGATTAACCAACTTTCTCTAAAGCCGGCACGCCCAAAAGCCGGTTAATGCCGGTAATCCTTTTGCTGCCATACCCAACTGCCCTAAAATTCGCTAGGTGGCAACCGCGATATCTTTAGATGAAGACCCTGATCATCGGCTGCCGCCCCCTAACCCACAACCGCATTTCCAGATAAATTTATGAGCAGTAATTCCCCCATCCCTGTTGTTGTCAATGGTGCCGCCGGCAAAATGGGCCGCGAAGTGATCAAGGCAGTTGCTGAAGCGCCGGATATGACGTTGCTGGGCGCAATTGACCGAAATCCAGAATACTTCGGTCAAGATGCCGGTGAATTGGCCGGTATTGAACCCTTAGAAGTTCCCATCACCAACGATCTCGAATCGATGCTAGCTTTTGCCGCCCAGCAAAAAGAGATTGGCGTCATGGTAGATTTTACCCACCCGAAAACGGTGTATGATAACGTCCGCTCTGCGATCGCTTATGGCGTCAAGCCCGTGGTTGGCACCACCGGCTTAAGTCCAGAAAAACTGCAAGACCTCACTGAATTTGCCGATAAAGCCAGCACCGGCTGCCTGATTATCCCGAATTTCTCCATCGGCATGGTTTTGCTGCAACAAGCTGCCGTTCAGGCATCCCAGTATTTTGACCATGTAGAAATTATCGAACTACACCACAACCAAAAAGCCGACGCCCCCAGTGGCACAGCGATTCAAACCGCCCAATTACTCGCAGAATTAGGTAAAACGTTCAACCCGCCCCAAGTAGAGGAAAGCGAAAAACTTGCCGGTGCCAGAGGCAGTACCGCAGACGAAGGCATCCGCATCCACAGCATCCGCCTCCCTGGTTTAATTGCTCACCAAGAGGTGATTTTCGGGGCTGCCGGTCAAGTTTACACCCTGCGTCACGACACCAGCGATCGCGCTTGCTATATGCCCGGTGTCTTACTCGCCATTCGCAAAGTCCTCCAGCTCAAATCCCTCGTTTATGGTTTAGAAAAGATCCTTTAAGAGGATGTTTGAAACGTGATCATTGCAACCCGAACCGCCCCCTAAATCCCCCAATTCTGGGGGACTTTGAAGCGTAAGTCCTTAATCACCGACACAGGACACAGAACCAGGGACACCGGACAGAAGACACAACCCATGCTCATCCCAATAACTCGCAAAACCTTTGAACAGCTCATCCCCGCCGTTGCCACCGGCGCTCAATATGCTTACTATTCCGGCAAGTTTCCAGATTTCTTAAAGCGGCTGTTAATTTCTGTGGTTGCCGTCGTGGTGATTTCGCTGCTGGGACTTGCACTCGGCAACGGCGGTGGCGGCGGCCTGGTATTTTTATTAGGGATCACCGCAAGCCTTTACTGGCTGTGGGGTCCCGTTGCTGTGGCTAGTTTCCGCAATGTTGAATGCCGGCGTTATCAGTATGCTGGATTTTGGCAAGGACGAGTTCTGGATGTTTATTTCACAGATGATTTAATCGGTCAAGAGGAAACCGTCAATACAAGAGGAGACCTCGTGATCGTGGAAAATCGAGAGCGCCGGCTGAATTTAGAAGTCGGAGATAAAACGGGGTTTTCCACCCAAATGCAAGTGCCCCTGCGTAAAGAACACGAAAAGATCGTTAAAGGTCAAGTGGCGCTGATGTTGGTAATGTCCAATCAACCGGATTTAAGCCGAATTTCCAAATACTCAGACATTTACATTCCCAATAAGAATATTTGGGTGAGTGACTATCCTTACCTGCGGCGGGATGAGTTTATCGATATCAGCCGGCAGTTACGCGAAGCCAAGCGCAAGCGGCAATCAGGGACTAGGGATAGGGACTAGGGATGAGGGATGAATTGCACTCAATGCCCAATCCCCCATGCCCCATGCTCCATGCCCATTCCCTATATCTCATGACATTGCTGTATTCGTCTCTTGACCGTATGCCTGCCATGCCAGATCTACCAGTCCGTTAACAATGGCAACTGCAACCACCGCACTGCCTTTACGTCCCTCAATGCGAATGTGAGGAACTAGGGAGTCATTGAGACGCCCTTTTGCAACATCCACATCCACAAATCCAGAGGGCGTGCCAATAACTAGAGCCGGCCTGATTTCCTCGGCTTCAATTAATTCAACGAGTGTCGTCAAAGCCGTTTGCGCCTGTCCCACCACAAAAATTCCCTCTGGATAGCGTCTGGCTAGGGTTTCAATGCCCCAAGCCGCACGCGTTCTTTCTTTTTGAGGCCGCGTAATGGCTTCCATGCTGCAATACACGGGATTGGCAAAGGTCGTCTGAATCAGGGGTGCAATGCCAACCTGCACCATTGGCACATCCACCACAATAGTCGTGCGGGCCGCTAATGCTGCGGCACCGGCTTGCAGGGCTTGCTCAGAAAAGCCGATCAAAGACTTGTATTCAAAATCGGCGGTTGCGTAAATCACCCGACGCACAATTTCGTACTCTGCCGGTGAAAAAACGTGATCGCCTATTTCTCGATCAATAATTCCCAGACTTTGGGCGTCGCTTATATGCCATTCCATCTTGAATCGCGGCATGAAACTCGCGTTAAACCCTGCCGGGTTATAACGGCAGAGGGATGCCGTACCTCCAAACTAAAGTTTACGCGATTCCTTCGCAAAAGCTACACACTAACCCTACAGGATATACTTTTTGCTTAAATACGGTAGGTTATGGCTGTGGCTAAGACAATGTAGCGCCGGCGTCCCTGCCTGCCTTTTAAAGCCGGTGAAAGACTGATTAACTGATCAGTTTTCAGCAGCTCAAGTCATTCGGGACGCTCGGATCTACAGAGAGAGAAATCCTTTGCCGGTCTTGTGCGCCACACTGCCTCTAGGTTTCAGAATTTGCAGAAGACTGTCTTAGCATCGGCGTTAGGTAAGCCACCAAGGCACCCAGAACAAACCCAATAATATTGCGGAATAAAGGCAGCCACTCCGAGGTACGGGTGATCACCGGCCCGATCCCAAAAGCGATGAACAAGATGCCCCACAGCGGCGAGAAAATTAACGCCCACTGCCATGCAAATACTTTTCCATCACGGGGTTGAGCGGCAAATCCGCAGATAATCCCACCCAGTACGGAAGTAATCAGGGTGAGAATCCATTGCTCTCTAGGCAATCCCGGCACAACCCGACAGCCACCCTGACGCAAACAAGTTTCTATCGACGCTAAAGATTGAAGGATCGCTTGATCTTCGCCCTCCTCCCTGACAAAGAACTGATTGCCGAAGCGCGTTTGCAACTCGATCCAGAAAGTGCGCGGCAGCAGGGGGTAAAGTTCATCACCAACGTTAAAATTCAGCAAATTGCCGCCACGCGGATCGGCAACGAGCAGAACGCTTTTATTATCTAGATTCCAAAACTTTTTCACCGCACGACCCGGTGTCCGGTCATATTGAGTTAAAACTCTCAGTTTCCAGCCGGTTTCGGCTTCAAATTGCTCTAAGTCTTTGTCTAGTGTTGCTTCCTGATTGTCGGTGAGAGATTTGGCCAAATCAATCACGGCTGTCTGAGTGTCGGGCAGCAAGTCGGGATTTTCGTAAGCATAAGCAGCCGGTGCAAATGCCCAAACCGATAGAGCCAGGATGAATGCAGTGACAGATATTAAAAGTCTTTGAGGAAAACGTATTTGCATGGGAAGTTCTAAAGGAATCTCTAAGGTGGACGCTAATGCTTTGTTTTAAAGGTTAATAGAAAGATAACATTTCTTTACACTATTTTAATTTAGTCTCAAACACAGAACCCCGGCAAAATGCCGAAGCGCCCTAGATGCGGCAGAATTAAGAGCATTCCCATGCCCCACACCCTATGTCCGACGCCCAAAGATTTCGCACTTATCGCACCGTGATCCTTATCCTCTCGCTCCTGATGGTTCCTTTGGGATTGGCGACGAAGGTGTATCAAGGGCCATTCAGCGGATGGGTCTATGATTATGCCGGCGATGTTGTTTACGAAGCCTTCTGGATCTTGGTGGGAGTTTTCATTTGGCCCAAAGTGCTGCCGATGAAGGTCGCATCCGCAGTCTTTATCATCACCTCAGGGATCGAGTTCCTCCAGTTGTGGCAGCCGGCCTTTTTGCAAGCCTTTCGCGCAACAACTCTGGGCAAACTTCTGCTAGGTACAACCTTTGTTTGGTGGGATTTCCCGCACTACTTTATCGGATGTCTTCTCACCTGGTTGGCCGTGCGATATCTCAAATCGAAGCTTGTGCCGGTACGGGAAGAAACAACACCCACAAGCCGGTAGAGAAGCTCACTTTTCACAGCATTATTCAGATTGCTGTGGGAAAATGGCAGTTGTCCAGAACCTTCATGTTATTACTCGAATGTTGGAGCCAATTGTAGAAAATGTATAGGAAACAGGGGACATTGTACATGGACATAAATTTTGACCAATCAGAGTATGAGCTTCGTTGCGAGTGGGGTGAGCAAGGCGTTGTTAAGTTAGCTCCAGTTAGTGATGTAGTGGTCATTGTCGATATTTTGTCTTTTTCAACCTGCGTTGACATCGCAACTAATAATGGAGCCATAATCTTTCCCTACCGATGGAAGGATAAATCAGCCGTCGATTATGCTTTGTCTGTAAATGCAGAACTGGCAAGTTTTAACCGCAAATTAAAAGAAAGCTACTCGCTTTCACCTGTCTCCCTGATTGATATTCCGGCTGGAACTAAGCTTGTCTTGCCTTCACCCAATGGTGCCACTCTTACTTTGAACACAGGATCTACGACGACACTAGCCGGGTGCTTGCGAAACAGCAAAGCGATCGCACAGTTTGCGATGGCTCATGGAACTAGGATTGCTATTGTCCCAGCTGGTGAGCGGTGGCCTGATGGGAGTTTACGACCTGCTTTGGAAGACCTAATTGGAGCAGGTGCAATTCTCAACTTCTTGGATGGACAATTATCACCGGAGGCAGAAGCCGCTGTGGCAGTATTTCGCCGCTGGGAAGATGATCTTCTTACAGCTCTGAGAAGATGTAGTTCGGGTAAAGAGTTAACAGTGCGAGGATTTCCACAGGACATCGAGCTTGCTGCTGCGTTTAATGTCAGTAACTCTGTTCCCTTATTCACTCATAACGCTTATGTTAAAAGATTGGCCTAAAGAGTCTCAATCAAGAAGGATTCGAGAGAAGTAGTATTATAATTTTGCGCTTTTTGTAAAGTAATTTTACTGAATTGGCGTTCTAGCTGCCGGAGATTTTAACAAAAAATCTTTAGTTGTTAAGTGTAAAATCAATTAAAAATGTCATTAATATATTATTTTAAATTAAACTAAAATATCCTATCATTTGTCGAGTAAATAACATTAAAAATTTCTATTTTATTCTATCACCGCAAACGCCCCTTCAAAAAATCAAGCCCCCCTTTTTAAGGGGGGCTGAGGGGATCTTGAAAGGAAGGTTTCGAGAAAACTTCCTATCGGTAATCTTGCCTTTGAATATCTCGTAAACGAGCTTCAGGACGCTTAAACCGATCCATTTGCGCTTCAAAAAACGCCCGATTTGCCAGTAGGTGTTCTGGATCTGGATCGTCTAAAGGATGAAGCGTTGCAGTGCGTAATGCTTGAATCACCGCAGAGGTGACGCAATACATGGAACGCTGAAAAGTGATACCTAATTGGATTAACATATCTTCTTCACCTCGACAGTGCTGGCGATAGTAATCCACAAGGTAAGGGGGGAGGAAATGCAGCATATCCTGCATTAAAAGTGTGGGTGGGATGCCGGCAGTCCCCACGGGAAACACATCAGCATAAAGAATCCCATAATGGAAATCTTTCTGATCTTCTGGGACTTGGTTAGCTTGAGCATTGTAAGACTTTGTACCCCGGAAAGGGGCAGTCCGGTAAAACACCGCTTCTACATAAGGTAATGCAGCTTCGTACAGCCAGATAAACCCTTTAGATTTGGGGATAATTTCGTACATTTCACCGCGAATATAAACGTGGTGATAAATCGGACGACCGGCAACGGCAAAAATTCCATTAACCAGAAAATTCATCGCTTCTGGAACGCTGGTAATCTTTCCTTCATCATAAAGGTCAGACATTTCAAAAAAAACCGGAGCCATCACTTCCCAGAACAAGCCTAAATTGCTGTAATAAGACAGTTGCCGCACTTGTTCAATAAACATTTCTGGGAACAGTTTATACAGCCCCAGCATCACCGGATTGCCTTTGAAATAAGCTTTAATTGCCCGATCTGCATTAGCTTTATATTCATCGGTATCGAGATAAGGATCGAATTTACCGCCCATATCTCTGTGCCAAAACATGGCTCGCATACAAGCTTCGGCAAATTCCATATTCACCCGATCATGTAACAGGTGGCGAAATAACCGAGGCATTTTTGTCTTTATTTCCCCTTTTTCCATGAACTCTAAAAGTTCAGGATGAGCGGTGGCTTCTCCGCGCCAAACTCGCAAATCTGCATCGTCACCGGCATAGTGGTTATGCAGTTCTAAATACTCTTTTGGTAGGAAGTATTTAAAGAAGGGAAATGGGTCTAAAAATACGCGTTCTGCAATATAAAGTAAGTCGCGCCAGTAGAAATCCATCGGCACTGCATAAGCTTTATAAATGCCGATGATTTGCATGAGGTTTTCTGGGGTATCTGGTAGCATTGCCCCACCGGCTTCTAGGCGGTGGATGATGTTGGCAAATTCATGCTGGGAGGGCGGCAGTTTGGTAGCTTGTTGGGGAGGAGTTTGTACCATTGTTCTTTTCTCTTAAGTATAAGTTTCGATTTTTTAACCGCAGATGGACGCAGATTAACGCAGATGAAGATAACGTTTGTGGGTTGAGAGACAAATTTGATGGTTTTTGGATGGTTGTGAGAGGATTAGCTTTCTGTTGTTGGGGATGGAGAGTTTAGTTCATGGCGTAAGTTAATGGCGTGGTGGATACTTAGAACGTCATGTTTCCAGATGGGTAAAATTAGGGTCATGGCTATTTCTTCTAAGCTATGGATAATGCCAACAATGATGGCAAGCCAAAGGGTAATTCCTGCGTAATCAAAGCCGAACCAAGCAATTGTTGCAATGAAAAGAGTGATGCCCCAAATTTTGGCTGAGTAGGTGTGGTAGCTAGCAGGTTTGCCGTATTTGAGAAAGTTAACGATCCACCACATTAACTGTGCAAAAACTACGCTTAGCAATGGAATGCGGAAGGCTATGACTAAATCTTTGTGTACTAACCATGCGCTACTAAATACGCAGGCATAAAGGCAAAGATCGGCCCAACTATCCGCCTGACGTAAGCCGGCTGTGCTGATTTTGAGGCGTCTGGCAATGATGCCATCAAAGATATCTGATAGAAAGGCTGCCACGAAGCCGGCAATAAACCAAATGCTTGTTTGACCATCAAGTGCATCCCAAAGCAGAAATGGGCCAATTAGAAAGCGGAAAACAACCAGTGCGGCAGGAATGGAATTCATCACAGAGGTCGGTTTAGTAATGGGTAATAATAATTCTGACTATTACCGATTACTGGGAGGTTTTCCGAGACTGTAACATTGCTAAAAGTCGGGGGTGCCGGCAGATAGCTTTGTCCGTTGAAAACCCTGTTTTGTGATGACTCTGTTTCTGCAAAAATTACTTTTCTGGGTGAGCGTTTATGGCGATTTCTTGATGGCTATTATTTGAAATCGCTGCAACCATTGCTGTGGTTGTGGGTTCACTCCAGCGTACTAACCAATTCGGTTGAATTCCTAGTAAGATAATGGTAACAGCTAACACTAAAGCTGGAATGCGTTCTGGCCATTTAATTTTGGGATAGTAAGCCAAGTTGTTATCCAGTTTCCCAAAGCAAGTACGGTTCAGCAAAATGACAAAGTAGACGGCGGTTAAACCGGAGGCAATAACGCACAAAAGTGTGGGTACGGGAAAGACGGGGAAACTGCCTTGAAAGACGAGAAATTCTGCGATAAACCCGACGAGTCCAGGGATGCCGGCACTCGCCATTCCTCCTAAAATTAACAATCCACTCACTAGCGGTAAACCGCGAATGGGATTCATTAAGCCGTTGAGCAAATCTAATTCGCGGGTGCCGACTTTGTCCTCAATAACGCCAACCAAGTAAAAGAGAATTGCCAGAATTAAACCGTGGGCAACCATTTGGGAAACACATCCGAGAAGGCTAAGGGGAGTGCCGGCAGCCGCAGCGACTAAAATATAGCCCATGTGGCCGATGGAACTGTAAGCCACCATGCGTTTGATGTCTTTTTGAGCAATCGCGCTGAGTGCGCCATAAAGAACACTAACGACTCCAATAATTGATAGCCCTGGTGCTACAATTGTCCAAGTTTCAGGAAACAGTTGCAATCCAAACCGAACTAATCCATAAGCGCCTAACTTGGCGAGAATTCCACCGAGAAGAATTGCTATTGGCGGCGAAGCTTCAACATAAGCATCAGGCAACCAGGTATGCAGGGGAACCAGTGGAATTTTGATGCCAAAACCGATTAGCAGAAGGGTCAGCAGGATCAGTTGTGTCCTTAAAGGTAATCCTTGGGTGAGGATTGCCTCAAAATCAAAACTGGTAGAGTCACTCAGCCAAGTCATCCCCAAAAATGCTGCGAGAATTAAAATTCCCGATACGGCTGTGTAGATGAGAAATTTCATGCCGGCATAGCCGCGTTTGGAACCGCCCCAAATCGCAATCAAAAGATATAGGGGAATTAATTCCAACTCGTAAAATAAAACAAACAACAACAAATTTTGAGCGGCAAAAGCCCCAGCAATGCTGGCATTGACAAGAAAAATCAAAGAATAGTAAAGCCGGGGACGTTCTATGCCTTCGCCATTACCGTAAATAGCAACCCAGGTCAGCAGTCCGCTTAAAGCCAGCAACGGAAAAGATAAGCCATCAACCCCTAAGTTGTAGCTCAAACCTAATTGAGGAATCCAGGGTAAATACTCCTGAAATTGCAGCCCGGAAACGGTTAAACTAAACTGACTTCCCAACCAGAAAGTCCACAATAGGATAGCAGAAGCGATTGCTACTGCGATAAAACGCACCCGATTTGCATTGAGGTTTCCCGGTAACAATCCGACAATAGCAGCACCCACTACGGGCAGCCAGATCAGCGTGCTAAGCATAAAGTATCCTTTGTTCTTTGTCTGCTTGTCTTTTGTTAATCGTTAATGGCTAATTGTTTATTGAAAATTAATAATTAGCCATTAATTAATGAATCTATGTTTCTAACTAACTAGACTTACAACCCCCGTATCTAAATCATAATAAGCGCCCACAACTTTCAGTTTGTTTTCTTGAATTAACTGAGAAATAACAGGAGATGATTTCAGTCGCTCAGCTTGAAGCATCACATTTGCCTTACTGGCATTTTCTAGCCGATCACCAGATTTTCCTTCAGTCTCTTCTACTGCTGGTTTAATTGCATCAAGCAAGCTAGCTATTTGACCGGGAACTTGAGCGCCTTTGATCGTTGCTTCTACGGCTCCACATCTTTTATGGCCGACTACTACAATCACTTTTGTTCCTAAGACTAAGCTGCCAAATTCTAGACTGCCAATTTCCTCTGGTGTGGCAACATTACCTGCCACGCGGCAGACAAATAAATCGCCTAATCCTTGGTCAAAAATAATTTCTGAAGGGAACCGGGAATCCGCACAGCCAAGAATTGCGGCAAACGGCTTTTGACCTTTTGCAACTTCTGCAAGGCGTTCAAAGTCTTGGTTGGGGCTTTGGCGTTTTTTGTTAACAAAACGTTGGTTTCCTTCCATTAACTTTTCCAGAGACTGATCGGGAGTTAAGTCAGTTTTTTGTGCGACTGCCGGCTCTGGAAAGGTCAATTTGGAACCCAGTTGAGCAGCTAAGACCCCGGTGCCGACGGCCCCGGCACCTAACTTAATTAAATTTCTTCTTGACAAATTGTTCGTCTTAGCCTTTCTAGTCATTGTCCTTCTCTTCCTTCGAAATGTTTAAGATTTACCGAGCAAATTTGGGAAAGGTGTTAATAAAAGCATTCCGGTTGGGTGCCGATTGATGACTTTTTATAAACACCTTCAAAGACTCACAATTCTCATCCGATGGGCGATTGTTGATCAATCGGCCATCATGAATGAAAAATGAGACAGTAAGAATGGCCAGCCCATGAGAAGTCCTAAAACAGCGACTCCCACAAGAATTGTTAGGGCGTAAAACTGAGTCTGCCCGGAAACATTGTACTTTAAACCTTGACCGCTGAAAACTGTAGCTAAGCCCACCAAATTCACAAAACCATCAACGATATAGCGGTCAATCCAGGAAATAGTCTTGGAGACTAAATCAACCGCAAATACAATAGTCAGACGATACAGTTTTGCAGTGTAAAGGTCGTAAGCAAAAAAGTCTTGCAGTGCTTTTGAAGGCAATTGTACCGGCTTTTGCCAACTGTTATTCAGATAAATGAGTGACCCTGCACCGCAACCGAGTACGGTAGATAAAATTAGCAAACCGGCAGCTAATTGATTGACAATTGCCCAATCTGGTAACAGTGACCAATTCAGTAGCAACAAGGGAACGTGTAAGGTGAAGCCCGTCAAAATCAGCATCGGCAACATCATTGGCCAGTGAACTTCAGGCGATCGCACCGTCATTTGCTTGGGTTTGCCGGCAAAAATTAAACCAAACTCGCGGGTGACACTGAAGGCAGTTAAAGCATTAACTGTAAGCAAAACCCCAACTAACCACGGTTCCCTCTCCCACAAGTGATCAACCATTTGCAGCAGCGACCAGAAACCTCCTAAAGGCGGCATTGCAACCAAACCGGCAGCGCCAACTATATAGCACAATGCAGTAATAGGCCGGCGCGACCAAAGGCCCCCATATTGTGTGAGATCCTGAGTGATACTGTTCCAAACTATGGTGCCGGTGCTCATCACCAACAAAGCCATCGCTACCGCATAGGTGAACAGCAATCCCAGCGCGGTTTCGTCTTGCTGAGTTCCCACGGCGATAAACACCAAACCCATGTAGGCGCTAACCGAATAGGAAAGCGACCGCTTAATATCAATCTGGGCGATCGCAATTAAAGAGGCCCCCACCGCAGTCACCGAACCAATGAAGATGATGGCAATGGATGCCACCGGCGATAGCGCTAAAACCGGCTGCAGTTTAATCAGCACCCAAGCGCCGGTTGATACCACGACAGAATTCCGCAAAATCGTGCTGGGGACTGGCCCTTCCATCGCTTCATCTAGCCACAAATGCAACGGAAATTGAGCGCATTTACCTAGAGGGCCGGCAATTAAAGCCAGACTTAATAAGGTGGCAACCGTGGGGTCTAATGTGGCTGTTTTAGCCCATTCTGCTAATTCGGTATAGTTCCAAGTTCCGGCGATGGGCAACAAAGCCACGACTCCCATCAGCAGAACTAAATCACCCACCCGCTTGGTTAAAAAAGCATCGCGGGCACCTGTCACTACGAGAGACTGGTTAAACCACAACCCAACGAGTAAATAGGTTCCGAGGGTGAGGACTTCCAAAATTACATAGCTAAAGAATAAAGAGTTGCACAGGGCTAAACCGCACATCCCGGCTTCAAACAGTCCTAGCAACGCATAGAACCGTGCCCAGCCCCAGTCCATCTCCATGTAACCGACGGCGTAGATTTGGGCTAATAAATTTAACCCGGTTACCAACGCCATTGCCCCAATACTGACGACTGAGATTTCAAGGTCAATTGAGAGATTTAAACCGGCAGCACTTAGCCAGCTAAAAGATATCTCTTGTGGCCCATAATTCCAGGCTGCCGGTAGTGCAATTACACTGTGAGCGAATGCTGAGAATGTCATTAAAGCATTGAGATAGCCTGCCGGTCGTGGGCCGGTGCGGCGGATAATTCCCGGCGACCAAAGCGCACCGATTACCGCACCTATTAAGGCATAACAAGGGACAAACCAAACGCTCTGGAGGAGGAAATTACTCATCCACATTGCCTCTCAAATTTAAACAACAATTCTGCCCAAAGCACAGCCGGCCTGAAGTTCCACAGTTAACCCAGACATCTTGGCGAGTGCAAATTAATGTTTCTTTAATATTTCTATAATAGATTAACTTCAGATCGCTTCACTTGATCTTTTTGATCTCAAGGAATAAGCGATGGTAACAGTAATTTTTATTTATGATCGGGAATAAATACTTACGCTGGAGAGAGGCTCAAACGCGCCTGCTCAGCAGATCATTTGCTTGAACAATTGCTGGCATCGATTTTTATCTATAGAACCGACACAATTTTATTCAAATCTACTTTACTGCTTAAGCTGGTTGGGAAGTCAATAACTAGATTAAAAAAATTACAATAAATTTACATAAAGTGGCAAATAACTAATCTAAAACTTAATTGAACGGCGCAACTGTCACCGGCAGAGGCACGTCAGAGAATAAAGCAGAGTGCCCTCCCTCCATTCAAGTGCTGAGTGCTGAGTCAATTAGAGAGTGCTTTTAGTAGTGAAGGAGTGATTAACGCCTACTTGTATCTATTCCAATGCTGAGTTCTCAGTCAATTCGGGAGTGTTATTTTCCATCACCGACTACAACCCAAAATCTCCAAATCCCCGCGCTGCCGGCTCAAACCCAGTGATCAATAGACAAAGCAGACAAACACGCCGGCATCGGCAGTCTCAATCTCTGGGTAACCAATGGCACAACCAAAACCCGGACAGTGCCTATATATATAGAAAGACTGAATAGCGCCTATATATAGAAAGACTGAATTAAGAAACACGCCACACAACCGCAATTCCCCGCCTCTTGCTGCGGCATAGTAGCCGGGGAAATTGCCCCAACGTCTGATTTTTCTAACGGGTACATCGATCTCAAACCTCAACACGGTTGTGTGTGGGGTCATCCAGTTGTCAACCGCAGGGAGTGATTCATGCCAGACTTAATTCCTGAACAGCAATCTCAGCTTAACGGTCATTACCCGCAAGCCGCATCGCCTGATCTGCAACGAACCCAAGTACAAACCCCTGATGAAAATCTGGTTATTGAAGATGACACAAACTCAGATTATTTAGAACCGCACGGTATGAATTCGCTGGAGAAATTCGTTTTAGTGATTGCGCTCATTTTGCTATTCGTTGCCACAGTCAACGCCGGCATTGCGATTTATCGCATTGAACATCAAAACCAGCAAGAACTCCAGCAATAAAATTCCCCAGATTAAATAACGATTTACCAAGGACTGCCTACGATTGTAAAAGCCGCCCAGTAATAAGGATGAGATAAATTCGCATCACCCACCTTAGACAGTTCAGCCGGCAGAGGCACCCCTGAAGCCAAACCGGGAACGCGTAATTGAGCATTTTCTAAAAGAATCTCACCGTTCAGCATGGCAATTTGTGCCTGTCTCAGCGCCTCAGCTTTCAGCAGGACTTGATCCACTTGCCGGTAAAACTCAAGCATCAACGCCAAGCTGCCAAGATCACTCACGTACCACAGACTCGCCACAGCCGTTTTCACTCCACTTTGCACCGCCAAGTCGGCAAAACCCAACTCTGCCTGCTCATCTCCCAACGCAGTCCGACAAGCTCTCAGCACCAGTAAATCTTCCTGGGAACCATTCAATTTCAACTGTCGCAGCTCAAGCAGAGAATATCCTTAGATAGCCCGCTTTGATCGCCCTCGCCATTTACCGTATACTAAACGTTAAATCGACGAATTTTAAGCGACTAATCCGAAATTGTACTTCTAATCCGTAGCGTTGAAGTTTTGGCTTAGCAAAAAAACATTTCACAAAATTGCCTCTATTAGCACACTAAATCCATGCGTGAACAGGGGGGTATCTCATGCTTGTAAATATATATGGGGATTTAATTAAAAGATCCGGATAGTAATAACTTGTGTTAGAAGGGACTGAGAGTTTTTGAGAGGTTATTAAACAATGGTCAGGGATGTACGGTCTTACGATATTATCGGTTATGGCGATGAAGTTCCAGGCGTTCTAGCTTTGGTAGCGGCTGCTAGGGAATATCGTCGTAGAACGAATCGGTATCCGCGAGTTCTGTTAATGTCAAAAGGCAGCTTACAAGAGGGGATTGGGGGTCATTTAGTTAGAGGGGGGCTTGCTTATTTAGATAGAAGTCAGGTTAGCAGAGAACTGCAAAAATCTTTAGGTCTAGATACCTTTGGTTCACCGCCGACACTCTATAGAGAATTCTTGCAAAGATCCGGTGTAATAGGAATTGGGCTTGACCCCCGTAAAGCGAATGCAGCACTTAAAGAAATGCTGTTACAAGCTGGGGTCGATCTGCTCAGTAAAGTAGAAATTCAGGCAGTCAGTAAAGAAGGTCAAAAGATAGCAAGTATAACGACCTCTAGGGGGACGATCTATTCCGCAAAACAATTCATTGATGCAACAGTTAATGCGGAATTAGCGCAAGTTGCCGGCGTGAAAAAACTGAAAGGATTTCAAACCTTTGGGTTGCCTGAATCTGAACTTCCAGTTAGCCTAGTTTTTGAAACGCAAGGACTCAGTGTCAGACGGCTAAAAGAACTCGATTATACCTATCTCAAACGCTTCACCAATCTTGGCGATACCCAGGCTCAAAAATATCTGCTGCACGCTGCCGGCATGAATGCCAAGCTAGCAGAACAACTAAGGTTGGAAATGATAGAGCCTAGGGGTAATCTTAGAACACTTTGGGGGGGTCATGATTATATCGATGTGCGTTCGCCGGCGCTCTCTATAGCCTATCATTCATTCAGAGGAACGAAGCTGTCTTTTAGTGAGACAGGGATTATTTTAGATGAGGGAAATATAGCTATCCTTCCCGGTGAAAGACTGTCTTGGAATGCGCTTTTATTTGCCGTCACCGGCAGTGAAGCAGAAAGCTTAGCCAGAAGTGGCGGTAAACCTACGCCTAAAATGCTAGAAGAAATGTCTTTTGTCGCAACTTGGCTGAAGAGTTTGGGCGCGACTTCTGTCACTTCTGCCTCAGAACTTTATATCAGACACGCTGGCAATGTCACGGGAGTTGTAGAACCGCTAACCGGCGCAAAAATGCTCATGGGTGGCGTTCCAGAAAGTGAAGCTTTGGCGTCCTTTGCTTATCACTTTGATGTGCGCGGCGGCATTAAAGGAATGGGTGAGAAAGCCAAATCTCAAGGGTGGATGAATAGCCTCAGCTTTAAGCCTCCCGTGTTTAATGTTGGCATCCGGCACGCATTAATTAAAAATGTTCCTAATCTTGCCGTTGTCAGTCCGGGTTCTGGGTTTGAAGGGTTTTCTTCTTCTGCCGGCAGAATTGTTGAATTTAATGCCGCAGTCGGTCAAGGAGTGGGAATTGCGGCGATTAATGCCCTCCTCACGGGTAAAAACATGGCAGATGTGTCTAACCGAGAAGTCAGGCAAG
This sequence comes from Microcoleus sp. FACHB-672, assembly GCF_014695725.1. Lineage (NCBI taxonomy): Bacteria > Bacillati > Cyanobacteriota > Cyanophyceae > Oscillatoriales > Microcoleaceae > Microcoleus > Microcoleus sp. FACHB-672. The sequence goes on from NZ_JACJOU010000022.1 coordinate 216,748, forward strand.
TATTGGCTGAAACAGGCCAACTTCCTCGAATTTATGGCAGAGCACATCCTCAGGATGGATTCCTATTAGCGCAATTTGAATCGCTCGTGACAGGCGGCGCTGTTGTTGCCTAATTTAATGCCGATTTCTCGTATCCTAGGGGCGTTTTTATATCGCCCCTAGGATACGAGAGAAACCAAAAACTCAAAACTTAAGCTGCCGGCTTGCCACTTCCGACCATAGTAGGACGCTGCACCGGCGTTCGGAACAACCGTTTAAAAGCCGCCTCACGTTGAGCCGGTTTTTCTTTTGCCCAACTAGACAAACTTTCGTAGAAAAAGAACGACACCCCAGCTAACCCGCGCTCGCGAACAGCCTTCACTTGAGCTTGAATTTGTTCAAGGGGAATTGCGCGGCCTTTAAGACCTGTTAAAATGCCAATTCCTACAGGTACATGAGTATTGGCAAGCTGAATTTCTTCCCGATCTAACTCAGCAATAAATCGGTCGAGTTCGTTTCGATAGACTTGTACAACAATTTCTTCGACGAATCCCTTTCTTTCCCAAGTAAACCAGTCTTGTAAATGAGCCGGTAAAGCGTAATGCAAAGGATTGGGAGACACAGAAACAATACAATTTGGTTTCCGGGCTTTTACAGCTTGAAAAACTTGCCCCATAAAATCATTGATTTTATCAGCACGCCAGCGTACCCAGAAAGTTTCTTTAGGGTCAGTCGAAGGATCTTGACCAATTTCTTTTTTGTACATCTCAACCGTATAAGCATCGTAGCCAAATTCATTGGGCAACCCAAAATGGTCATCGAGTTGAATTCCGTCTACGTCGTAATTGGTGACAATTTCCGCAACTAAATCGATGATAAATTTCTGAACTTCTGGGTGAAAAGGATTCAACCAAACCCGCTGATGTATGCCTTCTTTCCAAGTCTTGGAACCGTCACGTCGGCTCGTTAACCAATCAGGATGGCGTTTAGCTAATTCAGAATCTGCCGGTGCCATAAACCCAAATTCAAACCAAGGCATAACTGTTAATTTTTTTTGATGCCCTAGTTCGATAACTTCCTTGAGCATATCTCGTTTTTCCACCTCCCAACTTGGGTCAAGAGATGCCTCTAAAGGCGTCACTAACCTCATGGAACTTCCGGTGGCTTTTTCTGCAACCTTGCTAGGATAAAGCGTATAACCCCAATTCCAAACTACTGGATAAATTGTGTTAAAATTCAGCTCAGCAAGACGTTGCACCGCTTTGGAAAGGTTTGCACGAGAAAATAGAACTTCACTGTCAATATTCGTCAGCCAAACCCCTCGAATTTCTCCATTTCTATTACTTGAACTGCCTCCAGCAGGAGTGGCTGGAATTGGCCTACCGGCCTGCGCGATATACTGCGAAGGAACTCCTCCTGAAATTCCCAGCGCTTGACATAAAAAACTTGCCACATCAGCTCGGCTTGCTAGCTGATTAGGGTTAAGTTTTTTAACATCAGGATAGTTGACAACAAGCTGTTTTTCTGTTGCAGAAGCAATGGCGGTTTTGGCATAGTCAGGAATTGCCGCAGCATCAGAAAACGCTGCCTGCAAAGTGTCAGATGCAGACCGAGCCGGCGCATATTTTAAGCCACTTGCTAGAGCGACTAAAGCTTGAACGCGGGGAATATTTTCAGCCGGCTTAAAAATCTGACCCGGATAACCGGAAAGAAAGCCGGTTTTGTAAGCACTGCGAATCGCACTGGCAGCCCAATGATTTGCCGGCACATCCACAAATTCAGAGCCGGTTCTGACAGCCGCTGCATTATGATAAACCGTGTCAACCATTGCTGCAAACTCAGCCCTGTTTACAGGTGCATCTGGCTTAAAACTGCCATCGGGATAACCATTAATCACCCGCTTTTGTGACAATTGTTCAATACACGGTTGTGCCCAATGCCCCTGAACATCTTTTAACCTTGATTGAGCAGATGCAGGAATTTGCGCTCCCGCAACTGTGACAAACAAAGCCAGCAAAAATGCAAATCCAAACCACCCTTTCCGAAAGTTAAACATCGTGTTAATTGCAAACTCCTCTCGTTAATATCCCAAATTTCTGGTTAAGCTCACCACTTTTTCAATGTAGTCGTCAGGGCGAAGCATTCGGGTTAATAATCTTTATTTAATTCGAGCCATTATAGATTGATCCGAATGCTATGCCCTATTGGGCACACTGCGCTATCGCCTCTAACGCCAAACTTGAACGCCTCTACCTGACAATGTACTGGCAAAAACCTCACCGTTCGGGCTAAACGCAAATGGCCCTCCACCCGGTTCAATGGTTTGTAGAACTCGCCCCGTTGCCAAACTCCACAAAACTGCCTGATTTCTACCGGCACCACCAGGCGGTTGAAGATAAACATAACCCGCGAGGATCTGCCCATCTGGACTCAACTGGGAAACCCAAGCACGTTGGTAAGCCGGCTCGTTACTCAAAGGAATCACCCGACCGGCCTTTAAATCCCACATTCTTAACGCTTGAACACTCTTTGGATCTTCAGCTTGGGCAAGACAGTCATAACCGCAAGTGCTGGCGAGGGTTTGGCCACCGGCAACAAAGGCAAGCGTTCCCACCGCCCCTCCATTATCTAACGTGCGAAGCGCTTGGCCGGTTCCGAGATTCCATACTTTAATGGTTTTATCTTGACTGCCACTAGCAACGGTTTTACCATCTGGCGATATCTTCACCGCCGTTACTGTGCCTGAATGCCCCGTTAAGGTGCGGAGGAGTTGGCCGGTTTGCAAGTTCCATAGTTTGACGGTTTTATCGGAACTGCCGCTAGCAAGGGTTTTGCCATCCGCACTAAAAGCGATTGTCCGAACCGCGTAGGTGTGTCCGGTGAGGGTAGACACTTCTGCGCCGGTTTGTACGTTCCAGATTTTAATCGTTTTGTTAGACAAGCCGGCAGCGACAGTCTTCCCATCTGGACTGAAGGCAATTGACCAAATAATATCGCCGGTTAAGCCTGCTTCAGGCTCCTGGGAGGAAGCTTCAAAAGAGTGACCGGCTCTCCCTTTAAACAAGGTACGCACCAACTGGCCGGTTTGCAAATCCCAGAGGGAAAGGGTACTCTCATTGCCGCCACCGGCTCGCTCCTGGTTGTGGCTACCAATGGCCAAAATTTGGTTATCGGGACTAATAGCCAGTGAGGTTATTGCCGTGTACAGATTGTTGGAGATCGCGCTATCCAAGGGCAGTGTGTGTACCAGTTTCGCTTGCTCCCACGCTTTCCCTGCCTCTGTTGTAGTTGCCTGGGCAATATACTGTGCCGGCAGTGTAGACGGGGAGTTGCCGGCTAAAGCTTGGCACAAAAACGTTGCCACATCTGCGCGAGTGGCTTGCTGGTTTGGCTTCAGTGAGCGCACACTGGGATAATTCACTGCTAGACGCTTCTCAGTGGCAGCAGCGACAGCATTTAAAGCATAGTTTGGGATGTCTGCGCTATCTTCAAACGTTGCATTTAAGGTGAGAGGGGCAAACCGGCTTGGCTGATATTTCAATCCATTTGCCAGTGCGACTAACACTTGCACGCGAGGAATATTTTGGTTGGGATTAAATACTTGATTGGGATAACCAGAAAGAAAGCCGGTTCGATACGCTTGGCGAATTGCAGAGTAAGCCCAGTTACTTGAACTGACATCGTTAAAGGAACTGGCATCGCGCACCGGCGCAGTATTTGAGTATGCCTTATTAATCAAAGCAGCAAACTCGGCTCTCGTCACCGGCGCATTGGGGCGAAAGCTGCCATCAGGGTAGCCGGCAATTACCTGCTGAGTTGTTAGCTGTTCAATACAAGGTTTTGCCCAGTGATTTTGGATGTCTGCAAATTTGGTTTGAGCGGATGTGGGGACACTCATCAGTGCCGGCGTGACGCTCAAGGTTAGGAGAAAAGCCGATTTACTCAACTTCATAAATAGTGTTGTGCGAAATCGAATGCAACGGTTTTGTATCATCAATAACGGCTTGTGTTTAAAGCCGGCTGTTAGGAGGTTGTTAAGATAGCAACTATTTTCCGCAGCTTTTACCCAATACCCGGTAATAAAGCAGTTATGTCTTCACCGCAAACAATCAGAACGATTCCTTGGTTGTGGCTCATAGGAGTGTTCCTAATTTACACCCTGATAGGTCGGTTTACAGCTTCGCATTGGGCAGTTACTTTGGCTTGGAGTTGGAGTTTATCTTGGGCTGTAATGGCGACTTGGGCTGCGAGTTTGGCATTAGCTTGGACTTCGATGTGGGCTTCGGCTCTCGTGTCGAGAGGGGTTTGGTTTTTGGTTTTTGCTGTGCTTTCGGCTTTGTTTTGGTTTGGAATTGGGATTTTGTCTTTGACGGGATTCTATTTTATAGACTACCTTTGGCCTTTGATTACAATTTGGATGTTATTTTGGGTGTTTGCTGCGGCTTGGGCTGTTGCTGCGGCAGGAAAAGATTTAAGGCAGTTCTTTAGCAAGGTTCACACGTTTCTCATTTTGGCCGGCACGTCTTGGTTAGGGTTGCTTTTGGGAGGTTTCTTGCGAACTTTATTTAGTGGATATCGATAATTTGGAATCAGAAGAGTTGGATTTTTTTAACCGCAGATAAACGCAGATGTTAGCGAATATCTGCTGTTAGGTAGCAGATGAGCGCAGATAGTTTATCTGTGGTTAATAGAATTATCTTGGATGGGATTTTGCAAGAGTTTCTGTGATGCCGGCTTAAAGTTTACATAATTCTGCAAACTGTGGAAATTCTTTCCCTCTTACCCAACCGATGGTTACTGGAAGATGTCCAATCGGCGGGTTTTTAAAGTTGGGTTGCATTCCGTCTTTATATTCCAACTTTTGGCTTTGCCGATTGAGTTCTTTATCAACCAGTCTTTTAAATTTTTGCCCTTTTAGATTTCCCCAGCCAACGTTGCTGTACATTCTTTGCCAATCTTGTCCCTGCTTTTTATAAATAATTTGCTGAGCGCTAAAGCCTAATTTTTTATCACTGGCTTCTCTCCACGCCTTATCGATTTTTCTTAATTCAGCGCAAGGTAAACTTTCGATTTCTGTATAATCTAGATAACCCCGTGATTGCGATTTTCCTCCACCTAGCTTCAGAACCAATTCATACGTTTCTCGATCTGCTGCTTTCCATTTTTTTTGCCGTAAAGAGTTTTTAAGGTTAGTTAGGTTTAAAACTGGCTTTATCGGCTTTAGCTTTGGAGCATCTGGCATATTAACAGACATAGAATCTGCGGCAACAATGACTCTGGTAGGATGTTCAGTTAAAGATTTGAGAGCCGGCGATAAAATGATTGTAAAAATTAAACATCCCAAAATTGTGGCCAATCCGAGCCGTTTCCATTTATAATTTCCTAGCTTCGACTTTTTAATCGTTGCTCTGTTAGCCACAAATTCAGGTTGATAAAAATTACTTTTGTCCTGAATAAAAGTTTCTGAAGGTTTTACCTGTTTTGGAACTGCCGGCTCGAAAGACTGCGAGTTTAATTCGGTATAATTGCCGGTGAAACCTGCGTCTGTCCTGTTTTTTGAAAAACCTTCTTGAGCTGGGAGAGTTGCAGGAATTGCTGCCGACACTTCGCTAGATAATTCTGAAGAATCGACATTTAATTGTTTAAGTTTTTCAGCTTTAATTTGCTCTTCTAAAAGGGATTGTTTTCTCACCTCATTTTGAATCAACTTATTCAAAAGGACTCTGAAATAAGTTACTCCAATTGTTCCCACCATTAAACCTAGAAGGGCTAGGGCTAAGTAAACGAAGATAGCATTCCCTGAAAAGTCCATAATTTCCCCGTTTAATAGATTTTACAAAAAAGACAGTTACTATTCCGTTTCAATTAAAGCAAAAAAGGAGACTGTAAAAGTTTTTAGCCGGCAACTTAACTCAATACTTCACATTGCAACTGACGCCAGGATTCTAAACGCCACTTGGCAAAGCGTTTCCATTTGTCCATCAAGGCTTCATGAGCTAAATCAACCCATTCGTCTTCGTTAATCACGAGCAAGTTTGCTTCAATCAAACGATCAAGTAGATCGCTGATGAGTTGCCGGCTGGCTGAATTGGTGCCGGCAAGTTCTAATAACTGAGATTTAGGGACGCGTCGCCGTATATCCTTAATATTTGTCCCAAAAGACACTAAGTTCAAGAAAATTCGCTTGAGCCAATCTTGCTCCTGCTGTGTCAAACTTTGATAAAATTGTTCGGCATATTGGTCAATCGCTCCTAAAACACCTCCTAACTGTCGGTCCTTATTTAATGTTAGCTGGTGACTTTGTTGATCTCGTTCTTCCCAAAGTTGGGTAAGGGTAAACTGCAATAGCGGTAAATAGTTTTTCTCTTTCGTAATATCTTGCAGTATTGTTTCTAGTAACCCGGATTCTAACTCATAACCTTGAAGAATTGCCGGTGCTGTAATCGCTTGCTCTAAATCTTTTCCAACTAAAGGCGGGATATAAACAGCCCAATCTTGTATAAGTTGAATCAAAGAGGGTTCGTGCAAGCAAAGTGCGATAAAATCTGCCTGCATCGTAATCACAATTGCAAGCTGTCTGGAGGAAATTTCAGCAACTTGAGTTAACAGTTGAATAAAGCGATTGCGGGTTGCCGGCTCAGAACAAACTGCAAACACTTCTTCAAAGCGATCTACGACTAATAAAACCCGTTCTGAAATCGGCAGATGTTTCATTAACCAGTCTAAATCGGGCGCTTTGTCAACTAGAGAATCAACTTTTTCGGCATCGCTTGCCGGCAGCAATTGGGAAAAGGTGCGTTTTAATTCTGCAACTGGCTCATTCCCCGGCAGCATTTCTAACACTCGCCAGCTACTTGTTTCTAATAAAGGAATCAAGCCGGCTTGAATCACTGAAGATTTGCCACTTCCCGAAGCTCCAATCACCGGCACAAAATTAGCAACCTCCAGCTTTTGCCGGATCATTTGAATCACCTCCCGGCGTCCGAAAAAGAAGTCGGCACTCGTGCGATCAAACGGCAGCAATCCTTGATACGGACACGTTTCACCGGCAGCCGGTGGTGTCTGCTTGGGCGGGTAGCTAACGATACTCAGCGAACGACCTGAACTCATCCAGATTGGTTGTTGATACTCACCTTCTTCTCTATGGAGGTTGATATCTTCCAGCTTGCGCGAAATAAAGCCAAACAGCTCATCAATGCTAACTTGTCCATCACTGCCGGCATTCTCTGGCAGCAATCCTTCCAGCAAAGCTGTCGTAAAAGCGCTGTATCCCTTGCCGTAGCTTCTGGCAACATCAACATTCGCAAAGCTGCGGCAAGCGGCAATTAAATGACAATCTGGCTTATAAGTAAAAACACTCAGGGTTTTTCTAATGGAATCGCCTTCTAAAAAGTAATCGGCGTGGCAGCAATCCAGCAGAACCACTAAACTGCTCAGATCGGCTTGAGAAATTACATAATTAAGGCTGTCAAGGGCAACGCCATGTTGCTGTGCGACAATTTGCTTGCCCTCCATTTTGATCGTGCAGTCGGAGGCGGCGAGATAGCCTTTCTGCCGATCAAGTTCATCAAAGACAGTGATGCCATGACCGCTAAAGTAAATTAGCGCATCACTTCCTGCAGCTTGCTTTTGCAGAAATTCTAGCAGGACGCGCCCCAACTGTTTGCCGGTGACTCGCTCTTGCGCGACTTCATAGCATTCTTTTTCCGGATTCCAGCGCTTTGGTAAGCGTTCGACTTGGAAATCCCCATGCTTTTCCAGTCGTTGTGCAACCGCTTCTGCATCCCGGATCGGCTTTGTCAGGCTGGGTAAGCCGTCATAATCAGTAATCCCAACGACCAACGCATACCGCGTCATAACTACCCCTCATTGGCTGTTCGCGAGTAATAAGCACGACTTCTCTTTCCCCGATATGCAAATGCCACTCCCAAGTGCATTTTAACGGCACTGAGCAAATTTGAAGCATTCCAGATATTTTGCCTCCAGGGCAAAGGGTTACTCAGTTTTAAATTTGATCCCAAATCTTCTGGAAATTTCTAATAACTGTAAACTTGTGTAAAGTTTAGCGTTCAGTTTTGACTATGATCTCCCGCCGCACGTTCTTGAGCGTTTTGTTTGCCAGTTGCCTGACTTTATTAAGTTGGCTCAATTTTGTGCCCGCTGCCACTGCCCTTGGAGGTAAGTTGCCTGCTATGAATCAGCCGGCACCTGAATTCACCCTGCCGACGAACACGGGCGATGGTGAGGTTTCTTTGTCTGATTATCGCGGTCAGTGGGTCGTGCTTTATTTCTATCCCAAGGATTTTACCTCTGGCTGCACGTTGGAGGCACGCCGGTTTCAGCAAGACTTACCCAAATATGTCGATAAAAACGCTCAAATCTTGGGAGTGAGTGCGGATTCTGTTGATTCTCACGCGGAATTTTGCGATTCTGAAGGGCTGAAATTTCCGCTGTTAGCAGATGCCGGCGGCAGTGTCAGCAAAGCCTATGGCTCTTGGAACACCTTTCTCTCGATGCGTCATTCGTTTATTATTGACCCAGAGGGCATCCTGCGCGAAACCTTTGTTGATGTCAGACCGGCCATTCACAGCACCGAGGTTTTAGCTCGCCTCGACGAATTACAAGGCGCTGCTTCATAATAACGGGCATAGGGCAAGGCTTCGCCAACCTAAAGGTATGGGCATTAACCAACGCTCAATATTTTGATTGAAGCTTGATGACCCTTGCCCATGAGTTATTAGCAAGTTCGCAATTAGCTATGGATTTTGAACTTCAACCCCAGCCGCCTGCAGCGCCAGAAATGCCGGAGTTTGCTGAACCTCCCATTCCTGAGTCTTTGGAGTTGCGGCTGCCAGATTCCGATGAAGTGCTATCACTCAAAGCGGTTGAGGGATTGGAACTCGCTGTTAAACCCGTGCCGGTGAGCGTAACTTTAGAGAGAAACTCGACAGCGGCGAAAGCGTTTCTCTCTGAGCTGGCCCAAATTGACCGTAAAAGCATTTCCGATCAGGAACTACAGCCGGCTCGCATTCAAATAGGCTTGACTTTTGTTGGGTTTAGTGCATTGGCGATGGTTCTGTTGCTGTTGCATATCAGCAGCCTGCATCCAGGTTACAGCCTGGTAGAACGAATTGAGGCGTACTGGTATCAATACATTTGGTTTGTTTGCATGGGGGTTGCCGGCATGATGATGTTGGGAAGGGAGTCACTTCGGCAGCCGGTGATCGAGCGCCCCGATTCAGATCAGCCAAAACCTGAGTAATTTTAGCGCTGTTTAGCCGGCATATTGATACATGGAAATCTTAATTGTTGAGGATGAACTTGAAATTGCACGGCTAATACAGCATTCTCTAGAAGCAGAAGGTTTTTCCTGCCGTAGTTGTCGAGATGGCCTTAGTGCATTGCAGACGTTTCGAGAGCAACCGCCAGATTTGATTGTTTTAGACTTAATGATTCCGGGCTTGGATGGCTTGGAAGTATGCGCTCGAATTCGCCAAAAACCCGGCGAGAAAGACCCTTATATTTTGATGCTGACAGCTAAAGGTGAGGAAATTGATCGCGTCATTGGCTTATCCACCGGCGCTGATGATTATTTAGTGAAACCCTTTAGTCCAAGGGAATTGGTGGCTAGGGTTAGAGCACTATTGCGGCGTAGTATGCGGCAAACCGGCCAGACGCAAATTTACCGCACCCAACATTTCACAGTCGATGTAGACCGGCACACAGCCAGCCGGCATCTCACTGCCGATGAATCGGAAAGTTTAGATTTAACGACATTAGAATTTAATTTACTCACGACTTTTATCAGTTATCCGGGTCGGGTTTGGAATCGATCTCAGCTCATTGAGAAATTGTGGGGCGATGACTTTTTTGGAGATGAGCGAGTTGTTGATACTCATGTGGCAAGATTGCGTAAAAAAATTGAACCTGACCCAGCCAATCCGACTTTTATTAAAACGGTAACTGGTGTCGGTTATAAGTTTGAAGATTTAGCCTAAAGATATGAATGAGTTTTGGGTAAAAGTATCTGACAAATAAAAGGATTCACCTATTGGTAGTCAGAATCAATAATTGTGTCTAAAGTTAGTCTGCACTCACGCTTATTTTTATCACACCTCCTCGTGATGATGGTTGGGGTAGGCAGCTTTGTTGCGATTGCTAAAGTGTCTTCCCCTCGCTTTTTTGTTAGGCAACTTGAACAATTAGAAGGGCCGGGATTTACTTTACGCTATGCTCGAACTCAACTGATTCAAGGGTTTGATGTTGCCTGGAACCGGGGCACATTTTGGGCAGTGCTGGTAGGTGCTACGGCTGCCGGCGGCTTGAGTTATTGGGTGGCTAAACGGATTACCCAGCCTTTAACCCAAATCGAACAAATTACTCAAAAGTTTGCCGCCGGCAATTTGGATGAACGGATGCCGGCTAGTGAAATTCCAGAACTCAACCAATTGGGTGCCAGTTTTAACCGCATGGCGTCGAGTTTAGAAGGGGTGGAACAGCGACGCCGGCAATTAATTGGAGACTTAAGTCATGAGTTGCGGACTCCGCTAACCGTCATGCGGGGTTATTTAGAAGAGTTAGCCGATGGCAGAATTGACCCGTCTCCAGAAATTTACTTGCGACTGGTAACAGAAACACGGCGTTTAGAGCGGTTAGTTAACGATTTGCAAGAACTTTCTAAGGCTGAGGCTGGGTATTTGCCGATTAATCTTCAGCCGGTGAATTTGTATCCGTTATTAAAATCACTGGTAGAAAAATTTGCTGATCAACTGCTCGAAGATGGGCCGGTTTTGCAATTAGATTGTGCCGTGCAAGTGTTGCCGGCGTTAGCAGATATTGACCGCACCGAGCAAATTATGGTCAACTTGTTGGGTAACGCACTACGTCATACCACAGTCGGCTCTATTACTGTTCGTGCTTGGAATGAAACCGGCAAAGTTTGGATAGAGGTGATCGACACCGGCACCGGCATCGCACCCGAAGATTTGCCTCATGTTTTTGAGCGATTCTGGCGGGCTGATCGGTCGCGTTCTCGCCATTCTGGTGGCACCGGCATCGGTTTGGCGATTTCCCGCCGGCTGGTTGAGTTGCAAGGAGGTCAGATTCAGGTAGAAAGTCGGTTGGGAAAAGGAAGTATTTTCCGATTTTTCCTCCCCCAACCTTAAATACGTTGGGCTATAAACAAATCCTAAAAATTGCTTTGTGAATTAATCTCTACAACAGATCGACACAAAGTTTTCATACACCTGTCATATTGGGGTGTTAATTTACACCTGAAGGGGTAACAAGAGAGCTAGAAGATAAAGCAGATCTGAAGGGGTAACAAGAGAACTATAAGATAGAGCAGATAATGGTTTCTGCCCTTATACCTCGTTGATAAAAGTGGCGTTTATGGGAGGATTTACTGGTTAATTCTGTAGCCCATTGGTGATATTCTTCCAAGTTTTTTACCCAGATTTCTCCATCTAACCCAACACCAAAGGTGCTGCGTCTTCGAGAGATTCTCCCGGATTCTTTGGGACGACAGACATATTTTTGTCCCTGATGTCTGTTGATTTGACCCCCGGACATGGTTGAGTGTAAATAAGCCAGAGACATCACCAAAATCATTGCGTTCAATCGCTCTCCTCTTAATCCAGTACTTTCTAGGTTATAGCCCCACTTTTACAGTCTCGGAACATCTCTATGCCTAACAGCAGGCTTCGCCAACAATGCCCATTCTTCTTTTCTACACTTGGATGGCAACCGTTAAGCTTCCCAGATTTGTCAAAATAAACTAAGGCCCTTTTGTGATTTGACCCCGGGAGTTTCTTTTCCATTTCGCTGCTAGGGCAAATCCTGAAACTGGCTCGGTTTTCCGGATTCTCTTCCCTTGATAATATAAAGCAACGCCCGGTTTAATTGATAACTCATCCAATCGCTGCCAAATTTGATTTTCGACTTCCACACACGTATTCTTTTTCAACTTTAAGCAAAAGCCGACATTCCTTGTCTGGAGATATTCAGCTAAATCTAGGGAAGAAAACTCTCGGTCTCCTAACCCCACTATTTCATATTCTTTGAATATTGCTAAAACTGGGGCAAGTACACTTTCTTGTTCCTCGAAGTTACTATTGCCTAAGTGGGGCAGTAATCTCCAAGCTAAGGGAATGGCTCTTGTTGACCAAATCACGCTCACCATCAGCAAGTTGATATTTTTCCACTGGCTGCGGTCAATCGCTAGGTATAACTTCTGTTTCGACTTTTTTGGCACCGAGTTCTCAAGCCAATCACTAATGATGGGCCACAGTAAGCGACTGATTGTTAAGCCCGCTAAGTCCAAGAATTTTTGTAACTTTCTGCGCCGGCCTTCACAAGTTATTCACAGTGGAAAGACTCTCGCTATGGTTTCTAGTCTGACTTCTTTTTCGGCTTGAATGATGTTGATTAGAATTAGCAACATCAGGAACTGGGCGAGGCCCAGTTGCTTCTCGAGATGCTCGTGATAAAATTGCATTAGTATTTTTTTGATTTTTGGGTTTGCTTGTCACTATAGCCGACACATCTTTTTTTGTTGAACAAGCTCTGAGCCTTTTGTGTCAAGGTTTCAGCTTCCTTGTTACCTCCCAGTGTGGATAGCAACGCTTTAAACACCCAATCTATCATTATTGTCGGATAGTTATAATACAATTTTAGTTCTGATGAGGCTGGAGAGATTACTAAAGCTTCTAAAGCCGGCTACATTCTTAGCTATTAGCCTAAAAAATCATTAATTACATCACTAAATTTTCTAATAATTAGAGAAATGAGCGCCTTCTTATATAAGTTTTGCTTTTTTTATTCTATTAAACTTAAGTTTAGGCATTATTAAACGCAGAATATTATTTTGAAAATTTTAGTACAACTCAACTTAAAAAAATTTTTTAATTATTAGATAAATTTAAGTAGTATTTAAAACCTTGCTTTCCTAGATTTTTGAAGATTTAGGTCTAAAAATATCATGTTAACTTTCTTTGATGAATGTTACAGTTCCTTACAATTTTTTCGCTTTAGTCCTAAAGATTGATGCGAGTAAAGGCATTAGAACGAAAGAATATTCCTGTAGCGAGAAATAAATTTACATCCTTCTCATAAGCCGGTTTATGCCAGCTCTAACATTAAACACGGACTAGACAGGGAAGCTGAAGAGCAGGCAAATCTGGTCATTGTCCCGCTCGTTTACAAAAGTAGAAATTGCTAAGTTCATAAGCAATCTCTAGGATAGCAAACTATTTGTAGCGGTTGCTTATTATTCCTTGGCAAAGTTTTTATCTTAAGGTTCGTTTCGTATAGATAAGCGAACCGAAATCAATTTAGCTGTGTATTTGATAGGAAAATCAACCAATGAGGATTGATAACAAACCAGTTATTCATAAAGCCAACACATCCTATGTGCTAATGCTGGCACTGGTGGCGGCTATTGGCGGCTTTTTGTTTGGTTTTGATACGGCTGTGATTAATGGTGCAGTAGGAGCTTTGGGAAGAGCTTTTCAGGCGAATAGTGTGGAAGTAGGATTGGCAGTTTCCTCGGCATTACTGGGTTCGGCGGCGGGAGCTTTTTTCGCCGGCCAACTCGCTGATCGTTACGGGCGGGTAAAAACCATGATCGTTGCCGCCGGCCTGTTTTTGCTCAGCGCCATCGGTTCCGGGATTGCCTTTGGTATTTGGGATTTCATGTTTTGGCGATTGGTGGGCGGCTTAGCTGTGGGTGCTGCCAGCGTAATTGCCCCTGCCTATATTGCTGAAGTCTCACCGGCACATCTACGCGGACGGCTGGGTTCTCTCCAGCAGTTGGCGATCGTTACCGGCATCTTCGTCGCCTTACTAAGCGATTACTTCATCGCTGTGGGTGCCGGTTCTGCTGATGCTCCTTTTTGGTTTGGAGTGCCGGCTTGGCGTTGGATGTTCTGGACTGAAGTACCACCGGCTATCCTCTACGCGGTTGGGGCGCTGATGATTCCAGAATCACCCCGCTATTTGGTTGCACAAGGACGGGAAGCGGAAGCGGGGGCTGTTTTAGCGCGGGTTCTAGGTGGGGATGTTCAGGCTAAAATCGTGGAGATCCGGCAGACAGTCTTGCGGGAACGCAAGCCCCAAATGTCCGATCTTGTAGGCCGGCATGGTCTTCTGTCCATTGTCTGGATCGGTACTGGGCTATCCGTCTTTCAACAGTTGGTGGGGATTAACGTGATTTTCTACTACAGCAGTGTGCTGTGGCAAGCAGTGGGTTTTTCCGAGCAAAATTCCCTCTGGATTACTGTAATTACCAGTATCACCAATATTGTAACGACGCTGATAGCGATCGCTTTTGTAGACAAGTTTGGACGCAAACCTCTGCTGATCTTGGGTTCGATTGGCATGACGCTGACCCTAGGAACACTCGCGACAGTCTTTGGCAGTGCGACACTAGACGCTGCCGGCAACCCCGCCTTAACTGGAAACGCCGGCATTATTGCCCTGCTAGCTGCTAACCTCTACGTCTTTTGCTTTGGCTTCTCTTGGGGTCCCGTGGTTTGGGTGATGTTAGGAGAGATGTTTAACAATAGAATTCGAGGTGCTGCCCTATCCGTTGCTGCTACTGCCCAATGGATTGCCAACTTTGTCGTCTCTACGAGCTTTCCCCCTCTCAAGGAGGTGGGATTGGGTTTTGCTTATGGTTTATATACGACTGCTGCCGCGATTTCTCTATTCTTTGTAATCTTTTTGATTAAGGAAACGAAGGGTAAAGAACTGGAAGAAATGTAATAAAAGCCGGCTTCCAGTTAACAGAAAATACCATTGTCGGATTGGGGATAATTTTACTTAGATAAGTTCCCCAATCCGTTGTTGTGTTTGCGGTCAAGTTACAATATCAGCTATCCGTAGCGGAGGTGCCATGATGAGCCGGCTACAAGCTAAATTACAAATTGATACTTGGGTGAATGCCACTTGGGAGGAATACCTTCTGGTTATCAGCGATCCTGCCTATGAAAAAGCTAGAGGCTATTACTATAACGGACGCATGAGGTTGGAAATGTCTCCACTTGGTAATCCCCATTCCCGCGATCATTTTATTGTTATTGCGGCGATTGCTCTGTTTGCAAGTATTCGGGGCATCGACTTGGACGGACACGACAACTGTACTTACCGCAAAGCCGGCAGTGAGGAAGCGCAACCGGATGTCTCGTTTTATCTGGGTGAGAATGCAGAGATTGTACCTTGGGAAGCAACCATCATCGATCTGGATACTTACCCAACCCCAGATTTAGTGATTGAAGTTGCTTATTCTTCTCTGGCTGATGACAAAGGGGAGAAACGTTTACTTTACGAATCACTTGGAGTTCGTGAGTATTGGATTATTGACGTGCAAAATGTTCAAGTAATTGCATTTGAGATTCAAAATCGAGGCAGTCGCAGAATTGAGCAATCTCAGGTGCTTGCCGGGTTAGAAATTGCGGTTTTAGAGGAAGCTTTTCGACGGAGCCGACAAATGAATCATGGTAAAGTAAGTGCCTGGTTGCTGTCTCAGTTTCAATCTTGATGACTGCTGCGGTTTATCCTCTGCATCTATGAGCGCGGTTGCTCATCACTGAAACTCCTGCTTCTGCCTACTGACTGTTGTTAGATTAATTGTTTAAATAGATCAGCTAAGAATAGAACTGCAAAAATTACTGAAAACCTATGAGCCATGAGACTGGAGTATCAATCACCAAGCCTGTTGGAGTTTTGAAGAAATCCATCAAGGTCAATTTCAGAGATATATTCAAAGCACTGGGTAAAGCTGGAGTTGATGCTAGCTTTGGCAAGTGGGACAGCCTTGCAGGAGACGGAATCGAGGTTCTTGCAGCACTGGGACTGTCGGCAGGAGTTGGTGAAATTGCTTGGTTGCTAGTCTACCGCTCACTACTTCAGGCAATGCAGAATTTGGTGGAAGAGAAGACAGAGCTGGAGAGTGAGCGATTTAATGTTAAGGCGTTACACCAGCAGGTTAACGCAGCTTTAGAGAACAGCAGCCTAACTATCAACAAGAAATTTTTTGACCAGCCTGAAAAAGATTCTCTCCTTAATGCAGTGCAGCCTCCCTTTGTGGAGTGGCTACAGAGTTCTGGACTGAGTGAAGCAGAGGCACAGGCGCTCAGTTATCGGTTACCGATTTACTTTGCAATGGCGCTACATAATGAATGGGGTAATCGCCCGAAAGATTATGCAGCACTCAAAGAAAAACTGGATACTCCCTTTATCCAGGCTAATGAGCGAGCACAAGGAAGGTTGCGCTACTCAACCTGGCTTCAGAAGCAGGTGGAAGAGCCGATGTTTTTGGAAGCCTTCAGTTTGAAACAGGTCTATGTGCCACTACGAGCCTACTACAGCCGCAAATGTGAAGGTCATAAAGGCGATGAATTAGAAGCACGAATTAGAGGGAGTAGGGAAGAGGATAAAATTGTTGTTGATTTGGCAAACGAACTAGAAGACTGGCTTACCAAGCCTAAGAAAGATGATGCGATTCGGTTGATTAGTGGCGATCCAGGGAGTGGTAAGTCCTCCTTTGCCAAGTTTTTTGCTGCAAAGCAGGCAGAAAAAGGAACAATTCCTGTTTTGTTTATTCCACTACATCATTTTGAGCCATCAGATGATCTAGTCGATGCCGTAGGGCGATTTGTAAAAGCAGATGGGTTTCTTCCTCACAATCCGCTTGATTCAGAGACTGGCGAGTCTCGCTTGCTAATTATTTTTGATGGATTAGATGAACTTGCCATGCAGGGCAGGGTTGCCGAAAAAACTGCTCAAGACTTCGTGCGAGAAGTTCAACGAAAAGTTGAACGGTTCAATATGCGTGAGCCTCGCTTGCAGGTATTGATTAGTGGTCGCCAACTGGTTGTTCAAGCAAACAGTACCGACTTTCGTAAAGAGGGGCAAATTTTCCATGTTTTGCCTTACTTTATTTCAGAAAATGATCGCAAGGGCTATGTTGATAGGGAAGAGCTTTTAAAACAGGATCAGCGGCAGCTCTGGTGGCAGTATTACGGTAAGGCAAGTGGTTTGGGGTATGAGGGCTTACCTCCTGAACTAGACAAGGGCAATCTGACCGAAATTACTGCTCAACCGCTGCTGAATTATTTGGTTGCTCTCAGTCTCAAGCGAGGCAAACTTGGATTTTCTGAAGAGACAAACCTAAATGTAATTTATGATGACTTGCTGAAAGCAATCTATGAACGTGGTTGGGAAGGACATCAACATGCCGCAACTCAAGGAATCGAAGAAAAGGATTTTGTTCGCATCCTAGAAGAAGTTGCCTTAGCTGCGTGGCATGGAGATGGGCGAATAACTACTGTTCGAGCTATCGAAACGCATTGCGACAATAGTGGCTTAAAGAATCTACTACAGCGGTTCCAGGAAGGATTTAAGGAAGATTCTAAAGCTAGTGTGACGCGACTACTCACGGCTTTCTACTTCCGGCAAAGTGGCTATAAGGAAGGGGAGAAAACTTTTGAATTCACTCACAAAAGCTTTGGTGAATATCTGACGGCAAAACGCATTGTTCGAGAAGTTCGCCTCATCCATAAAAAACTTCAGGATCGGAAGCGTGATCCTGATGATGGTTGGGATGAACGTGACGCTTTACATCGCTGGGCATTACTCTGTGGCTCCTCTAGAATGGATGAATATTTATTCAACTTTGTTCTGGATGAAATGCGGTTGCAAAATTTACCAGATGCAGATGAATGGCAGGAAACCTTTTGTCATCTGATTGGATTTATGCTGCGACATGGAATGCCAATGGAACGGCTAAATCCTAGACCTGAGTTTCAAGAGGAGAATCAACAAGCACGTAATGCAGAGGAAGCATTACTAGCTGTTTTAAATAGCTGTGCACGTATAACTGAAAAAATTTCGAGGATTGAAGGATTATCTCTAATATCGTTTGGTTCACTGATTTCAAGAATTCAACAACAAAGGTTTGGGCCTAAAAATTCACTTATTTTTGATTGTCTTAGCTTTTTAGATTTAAGTAATTACCTTTTCGATATGCGCGATTTTTATCGTGCAAATTTGCAAAAATCCGCTTTTATTGGCTCTAACTTACATTATGCAATGCTTTTTGGGGCAAATCTTTATGAATCAAATTTAACACGTACTCAACTGCCGTGGGCAAATCTCGAAAATGCTAATCTCGAAAGAGCGAATCTTTCAGAGGCTAATCTCGAAGGAGCGAATCTTTCAGATGCTAGTCTTAAAGAAGCGAATCTTTCAGATGCTAATCTTGAAAGAGCGAATCTTTCAGATGCTAGTCTTGAAGGAGCGAATCTTTCAGATGCTAATCTTGAAGGAGCGAATCTGACAGAAGCAAATCTCGAAGGAGCGAATCTTTCAAAGGCTAATCTCGAAGGAGCTAATCTTTCAGATGCTAATCTCGAAGGAGCTAATCTTTCAGATGCTAATCTCGAAGGAGCAAATCTCGAAGGAGCAAATCTCGAAGGAGCAAATCTCGAAGGAGCAAATCTCGAAGGAGCAAATCTCGAAGGAGCAAATCTGAGAGAAGCAAATATCGAGGGAACAGATTTAAAGGGGTTAATTTGAAAAATGCTAAATTGA
This sequence comes from Microcoleus sp. FACHB-672, assembly GCF_014695725.1. Classification (NCBI taxonomy): domain Bacteria; kingdom Bacillati; phylum Cyanobacteriota; class Cyanophyceae; order Oscillatoriales; family Microcoleaceae; genus Microcoleus; species Microcoleus sp. FACHB-672. Next base: position 235,318 of record NZ_JACJOU010000022.1, read on the forward strand.
AAGGGGCTAATTTGAAGGAGCTATTCCTGAAGAGTTCCGTCGCAAAGATCGTATTTCAAAGGCAAATTTTGAAGAAGCAAGTCTAAATGAAGCAATATTTAAAAGCAAAGTGATTATTAGATCGAACGAAAAATCAGATTAAGATTCTGGAGAAATTTAATATTAGGTGTTGTCTAAACTAATGTACATGGGCAGTTTCCTATTCGGAGGTGCTATGTGAGTGTATTGAAAAAGATGACGGGAATGGTACTCGCAATTGTAAATGAACAGAACGATTAGTTGTGTAAGTTGGTTTAGGCTGCACGTTAGTACAGGTAAAAAGTCTCCTGAACCAGCAAAGTTGAACGCACTTTTGTTTGATGTTAGGTGAAGCACTCCCCAAGCATTAACCGTAGCGAATGAGCGAACACGAAAATTTGACCACCGCAACAGGTTGTCCAATTGCTGATAACCAGAATTCGCTAACCGCCGGCCCTCGTGATCCCTTGTTGATGCAAGATGTGCAGCTTCTAGAGCAGATGCAGCACTTCAACCGGGAGCGAATTCCAGAACGGGTGGTTCACACCAAGGGATCTGGAGCCTACGGAACGTTCACCGTAGCTAAGGCAATTCCTGAATATATGAAAGCAAAGTTTCTCTCGGAAGTGGGTAAGCAAACGGAAGTCTTTCTGCGCTTCTCAACCGTCGCCGGCGAAAAAGGTGCAGCAGATACAGACAACTGTGAAGCAGTTAGGTGCAGCGATTTGTTATGCTGCAAGCTGGGCGGTTTGAGCGGTGCAGCATCAAATCGTGTCTGAGCGAGAAAGATTTATATTTTCATGAAAAAGCTAAAAAATCAATTTAGCCACCTCACGGCAATCGAAAGAATTAATCTATCATTTCCCGCACAGTTGTTATTGGATAAAAATCTAATTAAAGGTAAAGCCTTAGATTTTGGCTGTGGCTTCGGTAATGACGTTAAATTACTGCAACAAAAAGGATTTGATGTTACCGGCTACGATCCTTATTATTTTCCCCAACACCCTATTGACAAATTTGACACAATCATTTGTTTTTATGTCTTAAACGTTTTGTTTCCTGAAGAACAAGCGAACGTTCTCATGGAAGTCTCACATTTATTGAAGCCGGGAGGGAAAGCTTATTATGCAGTCAGAAGAGATTTAAAAAAAGAAGGCTTTCGAGAACATTACGTTCACAAAAAGCCTACCTATCAGTGTATGGTCAAGCTTCCTTTTAAATCAATTCATTCAGATGAGTATTGTGAAATTTATGAATACATTCATTATAACTATCAAAGAAACTCAGAGAATAAGTGCATATTCTGCAATCCCTATAAAAGTCTAACGCTGGTAACAGAATCAGCCACCGCTTATGCCATGTTTGATGGTTATCCCGTAAGTAAGGGTCATGTTTTAGTTGTCCCCAAGCGCCATATCACCAATTATTTTGAACTACCATTTAAAGAGCAATCGGCTTGCTGGTTTATGGTCAACAAAGTTCAAGAAATTTTAACTGAGCAATTTCATCCCGCCGGCTTTAATGTGGGAATGAACATTAATCGAGCTGCCGGCCAGATGATGATGCACGCGAATATTCATATTATCCCTCGTTACCCAGGTGATGCCGGCACTGCTAAAAGTGGCATGAGAAATGTGATTCCTAAGAAAAATTAGAAATAAAAAATATTGCTTTGAGCTAAGTAAACCGGCAACGGCAGTCCTGAAAGCCATAACCTACACTAGAAGGCAGAAGTATTTAGATAATGACCTGGTTAAACTGCGTATGAAGGCCGCTCCTCGTCCGAATTGGCTGCTCAAGGGCATTATCATTTTGCTGCTAGCGCTCGCTTACTACTTTACTGCTGAATTAGGACGAAGACTGGCTTCCACTCCCCAAAATGTTACTCCAGTTTGGCCGCCTGATGGCTTTGCCTCCGCCGGCATCTTAATATTTGGATATTGGGTTTGGCCGGGTGTTTGGCTTGGCTCGTTTCTCGCTAATGTTTGGGCTTTCTTTGATAAATCCAGTACGATTGCCGGCGTAATTTCTATTGCGAAAGCATCAAGTATTGGCATTGGTACAACTTTAGGAACCCTACTCGGAGGATTTCTCCTGCGGCGCTCAATAGGAAACCGCAATCCCCTCAATCATCCGCAAGATGTGTTCAAGTTGATCTTCTTCACCGGCATGGTAGGGCCAATGGTAAATGCGAGTGCCGGCGTCATCACGCTTTGTTTAGCCGGCAATGTGCCTTGGGCAATTTTCCCAACCGTTTGGCTAACTTGGTGGATATCTAATGTTGCGGGAATTTTAATTTTTACACCGTTCTTAATTTGCTGGAGTTACGCCTTACCCAGCTCCAAACAGCAAATAAGTGCCGGCTGGCAGCGAATTAAAAAATTTAGAAAGCTATTTAACTCCAACTTTCTCCTGAAATTCACCAAATCTTTAGCCGGTCAACGCGTTGGTGAAGCAATTCTTCTACCTGGATTCGTGTTAGCCCTTAGTTTAATTCCTTTCTGGCAAGGCACACCTGTAGAATATATGCTGATTCCCGTCTTAGTCTTAGCAGCATTTCGCTTTGGGCAAAGAGGGGCTACTTTACTGATTGTTTTAGTTGCAGCCGTCGCAGTTTTGGGAACCGTTAACGGTCAGGGTTCCTTTGTGCGAGAAAACTTTAACGACTCTCTTGTACTTCTGCAATCATTTATTGGGGTTATTGTCTTAACCACGCTAACACTAACTGCTGTAATTACCCAGCAACGCAAAGCAGAAAATACCCTGCGTCAGTCAGAAGCAGACATCCGTCAAAAATCCCACGATTTGGAATATGCGCTGAGCGAACTCAAACGCACACAAGTGCAATTAATTCAAGGCGAAAAAATGTCGATTTTAGGTCAACTGGTTGCCGGAGTTGCTCACGAAATCAATAACCCAGTTAATTTCATCACCGGCAATCTTGACCACGCCAATGATTATATTGAGGACTTGCTCGATTTAATCGATTTATACCAAGAACACTATCCCCATCCAGTTCAAGCAATTGAAGATAAAACTGAGGAAATTGACCTTGATTTTTTACTCGAAGATTTACCCAAACTGCTTTCTTCAATGAAGATAGGAGCGGATCGCATTTGCAAAATTGTCGTTTCCCTCCGGACTTTCTCGCGAATTGATGAAGCTGAATTTAAAGCCGTTGATATTCACGCCGGCATCGATAGTACCTTACTGATTTTGGAAAGCCGGCTCAAAGCGAAACCGGAACGCCCAGCAATTCAAATTATTAAAGAATATGGCAATTTATCACTCGTTGAATGTTATCCTGGACAACTCAATCAAGTCTTCATGAATATTCTAGTGAATGCGATTGATGCCCTAGAAGAACGGGATAAAGAGCGAGCATTTGCAGAGATTCAACAACTGCCTAGTGAAATTTGCATCAGTACCAAAATCACGAGCGAGCATCGAGTTGCGATTAAAATTTCCGATAATGGGTCAGGAATCCCCGAACAGGTCAAACAACGAATTTTTGAACCATTTTTTACAACCAAACCTGCCGGCAAAGGGACAGGAATGGGAATGTCAATTAGCTATCAAATTATTACCGAAGCGCATGGCGGGCTGCTTAAATGTCATTCATGGCCAGGAAAGGGGACAGAATTTGTGATTGAAATTCCCTTGCAAAAGCAGCAACCCAACGACAAAACTTTACAAAGCTAATCACCGGCCTGTTAATCGGTTTTCCCAATATTATACCGCTTACAGAATTAGGATAATTCTGCTTTTGGTAGGGTAACAATCAATACCTTAATATCCCTTATCCGTCTGCTTTCTTTAACTCAAGCGCTGGCGAAGCCACAAAGCAAACAGAGGCAGAGCCAGTCGGTAGCCTTGTTCAGAACCATAAATCAAGCCTTTGTGCTGCAATCCCGCGATCGCGCCTTGGAGACTGCCCCCTCTGGATAAGTAATGCTTGTGAATGTAATCTCGACTTTGTGGCTTGTCAGTCGGGTCTAACGCCAGAGACTCCAACAGATGCGCCTGATTGGCTGGTAGCAGCATCAGTAACGACTCGAAGACCATTGATAAGTCGGCTAGTAATTCTTGGATAGCCTGCTGCACGTGCCAATCGCGAATTAGCCCGTCAGACACTCGTGCCGACTTGAGGCGTCGCACCAGTGCCGAAGCATCGCCTAAGTGTCCCTGCACCGCATTGACAAAGAGTTCCAGCGCTTGCGATCGCGGATCGAACCTCAGCGCTTCAGTATGCAAGACTTCCTGAACCCAAGCAGCAACCACATCATCAGCTAAGGGAGCCAGCTGCACGATTTCCAAATTATTGCCCAGTTCATCGGGATGAATGCAGGTTTCTGCGATTGTTGCCACCAGTACATAACTCACCTGAGTCTGACGCTCAATCTCTTTCCGCAAAAATTTTTCCCAAACCCCATTGCGATCCCAAGAGCGGATATGGGGAAAGCTTTCTAAAATCAGCACCACTGGTTCGCCGGAAGATTCCGCTAAACTCTGCAGGAGAGGGAGTAAGCGCTCAAATGCTCTCCATTGCTGCTCTTGGCTCTGAGTCCGAACAGGTTTGAGCCGCTGTCTGCCACTTCCTTCGTCGTTCAGCACGAATAATTCCGCTGCCTTGCGTTCAATCCACTCTGCTATCAGCGCTTGAGCAGCTGCACTTTGAAAAGCCTGCTCTATGCTCTCGCACAGCAGTTGCACGAAGCGCTGACCATCGGTAACCCGAATGCAGTCAACCTCCAGGATTTTAACTCCAACTTCCTGAGCCGCCCGCCGCACCAGAGTTCGCCGTCCGCTTCCCGGCACTCCAGCAATTAGTAGGTCGCCATCACGGGCTAAAACTTGGGTAATTCGCTGGAATTGCGCTTGCCGGCCAACTAATTCAAACGGTGCAGATATATCCAAAAGATTGACTATATCGGTGGGCGAGTCAGGGCTAAAGTTAAGCATTGATTTGCCAATCGGTTCTCTTATCCGGCTATTGCGTGTTTCATCCTACCCGATCTCAAGCTCAAACCAACGGCTTGGTATGGCATGAGTCTATCGTTTCCCTTGGCACTTTTCAATAGTGTTGATATGTGCTAGCACTATTAAAAAGTGCTATATATGTTTTGGCACCGTTTATTAGGTATTTACTCATAGGCAATTCCCGTGTTAGAAGCATTTGTCTTCGCAACAATCTTGTGCGGATTTCTCGGCATTATCCTTAAAAAGAACCTAGTTATGAAGATCATTTCTATGGATGTCATGAGCACAGGCGTTATCGCCTATTACGTGCTGATTGCATCGCGAGATGGTTTATTCACGCCCATTATTTCAGACGCCGCAAAAGGGGATTACGCCGATCCGGTCCCCCAGGCGGTCATCTTGACAGGGATTGTGATTGGCTTTTCGATTCAGTGCTTAATGCTGGTCGGTGTCATGAAGTTGGCACGGGATAATCCCACCCTGGAAACCAACGAGATCGAGAAGAGCAATACCCCATGAATACCATTACCCTGGCATGGATCGCACTACCATTTTTCTTGGGGTTCACCATTTATCTGTTCCCCAAACTTGACAAAACCCTCGCATTGTTCACCGCATTTGCCTCTGCTGCCTATGCGTTGCAGCTATTTGTCGAACAGTCGCCACTGAAACTAGAGTTACTCGATCATTTCAGCGTCACATTAATAGTCGATCAGTTAAGCGGCTACTTTATCTTGACCAATGCGCTGGTAACAGCCGCAGTCATCCTCTACTGTTGGCACAGCGATAAGACGACTTTCTTTTATGCACAAGCCATCATTTTGCATGGCAGCCTCAATGCCGCGTTCGCCTGTGCCGACTTTATCAGTTTATACGTGGCGCTAGAGGTCAGCGGGATTGCCGCGTTTCTCTTGATTACCTATACTCGCACCGATCGCTCGATTTGGGTTGGCTTGCGCTATCTGTTTATCAGCAACACGGCAATGCTGTTTTATCTGGTGGGCGCGGTGCTTGCCTATCAGACCAATCATTCGTTTAGTTTTGCAAGTTTGCGCGGGGCACCTCCAGAGGCGCTAGCCCTGATCTTTCTGGGACTCTTAATTAAAGGGGGAATCTTTGTATCGGGATTGTGGCTACCGTTGACCCACTCGGAATCGGAGACGCCGGTATCGGCATTGCTGTCGGGAGTTGTGGTCAAAGCCGGCGTCTATCCGCTAGTGCGTTGTGCGCTAATGGTGGATGAACTCGATCCACTCATCCGGATTTTCGGAGTAGGGACAGCCCTGCTAGGTGTGTTCTATGCCGTCTTTGAAAAGGATGCCAAGCGGATGCTGGCGTTTCACACGGTTTCGCAGTTAGGCTTTATCCTCGCTGCCCCAGCCGTAGGTGGCTTTTATGCACTGACTCACGGCTTGGTCAAATCGGCACTCTTCCTGATTGCAGGTGCTTTACCGAGCCGAAACTTCAAGGAACTCCAAAACAGGCCGATCAATACAACAGTCTGGATTGCTCTGGTCATTGCCAGTTTCTCGATCTCAGGCTTTCCCTTGTTGTCCGGCTTTGGGGCGAAGGTGTTGACGACGAAAAATTTACTGCCCTGGCAAGCGATCGCCATGAACGTTGCGGCTTTAGGAACAGCAATCTCGTTTGCCAAATTCATATTCTTGCCGCATAAAGCGGACGGCGAGGAGGTAGTAAAGCCCGGTTTCTGGCCGGCAACGATCCTGCTGCTCGGTGGTCTGTTTGCGGCAAACGTTGTCTATTACGAGGCGTATACCCTTGAGAATATCGTGAAACCACTGGCAACTATCGGCCTGGGTTGGTTAGCGTATCTTTTGATTTTCAAGCGATCCGTACTCAAGCTGCCCCGTGTTATGGAGCAATTTGAGCATCTGATCGGTGGGATGAGTCTAATGTTAATCCTGCTCTTCTGGATGGTAATGGCATGATTGGCTATCTGAATCTGATATTGCGACTGACCATCTGGTTTTTGCTCACCGCTAATCTGAGTCCGGCAAATATCATCATCGGTGTCAGCATCGCACTTCTATTACCAGGACGCCCCAAAGCCCCAGGACGATTGAAGGACTGGCTGCGGGCGCTGTGGGAAACCCTCGTGGCGATTCCGCAGGCATATATGGAAGCCTTTGAAATGATCGTCCGTCCCCATAATTACGAAGAGGTGACGATGGAACAAGTCAAACCCGGACGGACACCTGGACTCATCTTTCTGGATATCTTTCTGATCACCTTTACGCCCAAAACCATTGTCTTGAAGTACCACGAAAATGGCTGGTACGAAGTCCACTGGGTACGAAGGAGGAGAAAAGCATGAACTTGGCACTGAACTGGGCACTGGTTGCAATGATTCTGGCTCTGCTCATACCCATGTACGAGGCTTGGCAGGATGATGATATTTGGCAAAAGATGTTGGCATTTGCCAGTGTTGCTACCAAAGCATCAATCATACTCCTGGTTGTATCGGTCTTACGGGATGATTGGATGCTCGGTGTTGTAGGCGTCATCATCCTGAGTGTGGGTAATGCCGGATTAATGTTGTTGGCACAAATCCTTAAACGCCTGAATGAAGTATGATCACCGCACTTAGTTACACCTGCATCGGTATAGGAATTTTCTTCTGGTTTTGGGGAACCTTCCCCCTAATCGGAGATCGCTCGGTATTATTCAAGCTGCATACTCTTTCGGTTGCAGATACGCTCGGCTCGATGCTGATCATGGTCGGACTGCTGCTTCCAAAAGTACCTAGCGAATGGCCATTGCTCATCCTTGGCATTATCACTTTAGCAATCTGGAATACAGTGCTGGGGTATGTGTTGGCATACGGTTCCAGCAGTGGAGGGAATCAATCATGAATGATAGCTATATCTATGTCATAACCGCGCTGATGCCGTTGTCCGCGCTCATGCTGCTACTTCAGACCAATCCATACCATGCCCTGGTAATCCAGGGAATACAGGGAGCGGTAGCAACATTAGTATTTGCGGTTTTAGGGGCGGCGGATGTTGCTTTGACGCAAGCTTTGATGGGTACGCTGCTTGCGATTACGCTTTATGCGATCGCAGTGCGTTCATCCCTGGTGATGCGTCTTGGTGTACTCGAAGACGGGGCGAGCAAGACAGATGACGAGTCCCATTTAGGGCAACTGATGAATGAGTTACGAACAATTTTCGGCAAACACTATATGCGTCTTGAGGTAGTCCCGTACACGAATACACAGGCTTTGCACCGGGCGCTGATGGATAAAGAAATCCATGCGACCTGTGCCAGACGAGAATACGATAATCAAGACCTCGTAGCGAGTCAGGACGAACAGCAACCCTATCACACCACAACTAGGGTTCAACGCCTCTATGAGATCATGCGAACCGAACTTTCGTCACCAGCAATAAACCTAACCTATGTAAATGCACCGGATTCAGGGGAGAAACATCTATGAAATGGGTCTACATTGCGGCGGGAATAGCGCTGTTCGTCAAATTCCTCGTGATGCCGAATCCGGCACCGGACTTATCGCTGTCGATTGTCCAAACGCTTGTACAAGAGAGCGGAGTACCTAATGCAGTTACGGCTGTCATTCTCAGGAATCGGTTATATGACACGATCTTTGAAGTGGTGGTATTTACAATCGCGGTAATGGGTGCCCATTATCTACTGGCGAACGAACGACCATTCTGCGCGATCTATCAGTTCACCGATCAACCCTCGATTATTATGGCGCGTCTGGGAGCAACCATTGCCGCGTTAGTGGGTATCGAACTGGCGATTCGGGGACATCTGAGTCCTGGCGGTGGTTTTGCAGCCGGCGTGGCGGGTGGAACGGCGATCGGCCTTGTTGCGATTACCTCATCAACCGAGTGGATGCAGGAGATTTATAAGCGCTGGCACGCTGCTACATGGGAAAAGATTTCGGTTCTTATTTTCATTGTCTTGTCGGTTATCACTCTAGCCGGCTTAGAATTACCGCACGGAGAATTAGGCACTCTTTTCAGCGGCGGAGTTATTCCCCTGCTCAATATTTTAGTGGCAATAAAAGTCGCGTTGGGTTCTTGGGCAGCAATTTTGGTTTTTATTCATTATCGAGGATTGTTGTGAGAGATGGAATGCTGGGGAATGACACTCAGCAATTCTCATTTGCAATTCCATCCAATTCCTATCAGCGCTTTGCTCAAGCAGTGCTGGAATGACGCGAACCAACCCTAGTTTTTTCTTAACCTCAAGTAGCGATCAGACTGCCGGCATAGAGGGATGAAGGGATGCAATAATCGGTGATTCTGTGGAAAAATTGGGGAGGATCGCCCTACTACTAAAGACTTCCAAATTAAGGAAGTGGCAATAATTGCAACAGAAGCGATCACTCTTCTGGGCCTAAATTAAAGTGACTTTTCCCGTATCCAAATCATACCGGCCTCCAACAACTTTGAGTTTTTCATCCAGTAATCGTTGAGTGATGATCGCTGAATTATGTTTTAATTTCTCAATTTGATAATGAACATTGGCAGTCACGGCGTTATCAACCGGATCACCGGCTTCATCTTTGATCTTGGCAAGTGCCGGTTTAATTGCTTTAACAAAAGAACCAATCTGACCTGGAAGCGCTTCCCCCTCTACAGCAGCAGTGACAGCACCGCAGCGTTCATGACCTAAAACCATGATCAGAGGCGTGCCCAGCATCGCCACAGCGTATTCCAGACTGCCCAGCACCTCGGGAGTCACGATATTACCGGCAACGCGGATATCAAATAAATCACCGAGTCCTTCATCAAACAAAATTTCTGGAGAAACTCGTGAATCCGCACAGGTTAACAGCGTTGCAAAAGGGTGTTGTCCTTGGGCAATTTCTTTAATTCGTGCCGGCGATTGATCGGGATGCGTACCCTTTTCTTGGACAAATCGTTGATTGCCGTCCATTAACCGTTTTAGGGCAGCATCAGGACTAGGAGACTCAAGAACAGCAGCGTTCGCCCGGTCTGATTGCAAGTTCCAGAATGCACTGCCGGCAACAGCAGCCATCAGTGCGATTCCACCTTTGCCGGTTAAATTCAAGAAATTGCGACGACCCATCAACCCAGTGTTTTGATTCATGGCTATTGAAAAGAAGTAAAATTTGCAGATGAAAAATTAAAATTTGAAACGGTAAGACAAGACTGCCTCTGGCTTTGACTGAAGCTTTTTTATTAATTTATTCAGATTTCGCCGGAGACAGAATTTTATTATCTTACAGTGAGGCAACACATCTGGTTGAGCGAATTTCCATCGCATCGGAAATGTAACAGGTGCCACCAAACTTGTTGAGGATGGGTCGAATCAGTTCCACAACCGGCTTAATTTTTTCTGGGTCGCAAAACGCGATGATACAGACATTATCCAGCATGGTCATGTCTAAATCTTCGGAGCCTTGTCTAAACCCCTGCCCAGCAATGTTTCGGATCACCAGATAACCTGTTACATCCGGATGTTTTAAGGCAGCTAAAATTTTGCCAAGTTCAAATGAATTCGCAACGATTTCTATTCGTTTAACTGAATGCACGGTCTTACCTCCAGAACATATCAATTGCGTACAGATAAACAGGAATTCCCACAATGATATTGAAAGGAAACGTTACAGCCAGAGCCGTAGAAACGTACAGGCTGGGGTTGGCTTCCGGAACCGTTAAGCGCATGGCAGCGGGAACGGCGATATAAGAAGCACTTGCACTCAACACTGCAAACAACAGCGCGTCACCCTTAGGCATTCCGATAAATTTTGCAATTAAAATCCCAAGCACTGCATTGACGATTGGGATCAGTATCGCAAAAGAGATTAGGAACGTGCCGGTTTTTTGCAAATCCTTAATTCTTCTGGCAGCAACCAGTCCCATGTCGAGCAAAAAGAACGTCAGGACACCGTAGAATAGCCCCTGAGTAAACGGTTCCAAAACTTGCCAGCCGTGTTCTCCGGTTAGGACTCCAATAATGAGGCTGCCAACTAGCAGAAATACCGAACTATTCAGGAAGGCATCTCGCAGCACTTCGGGCCAGGAAAAGTCCCGATCTCCCTGGTCGGCTGTGAACAGATTGACGAGAATCAGCCCGACGATGATTGCCGGTGATTCCATGAGCGCTAGAGCTGCAACCATATATCCATCATACTCAATCCCTAATTCGCTTAAGAAGGCTCCGGCGGTGATGAAAGTGACGGCACTGATGGAGCCATAGGTTGCGGCGATGGCGGCGGCATCGTAGGTATCGAGCTTGAGGCGAAGAATGAAAAACGTATAAATCGGCACAAAACACGCCATCAAAATAGCTGCCAGGAGGGTAAAGACCACTTCCTGAGTAATGCCGCTTTTAATGAGTTCCACTCCACCCTTAAAGCCAATGGCAAATAGCAGATAAAGTGACAGTAACTTTGGAAAAGGAGCCGGTACTTCAAGATCCGATTTAACGAAAACAGCCACCATCCCTAGAAAGAAAAAAAGGATTGGTGGGTTCAAGATATTAGAAATGATCAAACTTGCATCCATATCTACTCCTTATGCTAAACAGCAAAGAATTTGCAACAAATTTTAATCATGACTGAATTGATGCGGTTAAATGTAAAGCATCATAGATTGCGTAGAACCACTGTATGCCAATTGAGCGAATAAAAACCTATATGGAATTGTTATAAGCCTCATAAGAAAGACTTTTGTTAGCCCAGAAGTGCTTTGGGTAGAGGGTTTTACAGTCAGAGAAGGCTCGCTCCAGGAGGGCGTCCGGTGGTGGGTTGCGATCGCTCCTAGACAAAAGTCTGAATGCAAACATTGTTTGATCAGCTTAGAGCCGGCAATTTATCAAGTGAGGTTGTAGTGCCGGCACATTTCAAGCAACTCTTGTTTAACGGCCTCACAGACGTTATCCGGGGAGATGACCGCGCAATCTTGCCCGTAGCGCAGAACTTCTCGAACCAGCCAGAAGGGGTTAGTGACGCGTCTAACGACTTGGCGCACCTCTCCAATGACTTCATCTTGAATATCATTTTGCCTGGGTTCGTAGGCTTTGACCAGACCGCGACAAAAGTGTAAATGCACTTCAAGAGAATCCAAGCCTTCCTGTCGCCATGTGCCGGTGATGGGTAAGATTGCTTGGATACGGTCAAAACGTAGACACCGATTGTGAATGAGTTCAGGATAGGGGGTATCTTTGATGTCATCGGTTTCGTCGCACCACATTTGCAAATAAAACCGCTTTTCCTCAAAGGAAATCTCGGCATAGCGGACAGTATAGGTTAGATTTTGCCCCTGGCTGTCGCAGTAGAGCAGATGAAAGGGTTGGTGATTTTGGCGGTGCCGGTCAACTTCCAGACGCCATGCTTGGTTAGGCTGGCTGACTTGTTGCATGATAATTTGACGCTGTTGAGAGTTGAGGTTTCCCCGCTCTAATGCCAACGCTGCCAAGATTTCAGCATCTCGCAGGTGGCCGGCATCTATCAAAGCTTTTGTGGCTTGCTGTATGGAGTTGACTTGCTCTGGAGTCAGGCTAAAGGACTGCCCAACTTCCACGTTTCCTTGGGCGATGGCAACAATTAGCCCGGATGGACTAGGTTTTTTGCCCCACAGGATATTGAGTCTAGAGGCAATAGCTTCTAATTTCTCCTTGGTGCCTGGAGGAACGGATATTGTAAATGCTTCTGTTTTTCTAGACATAAATTTATAAATACACTGTTGACAGCTTCTACTATTGTAGGTACAGTTTAAATGTACATGGCGTGTTCAAGGAAATCCAGCCGTGGCAGATTACTCTATTTCTTTGAAGCCGGTTTATTCTCGCCTTGCTGACTCGCTGCCGGCGGGTGTGAGGCTGCCGAGTAATTGGCCTTCGCTTTCCTGGCATCAAGTGAAAACCTATGAAGCGATCAGCGATCCGGCGATTGACGTGGTATTTAATACAGCGATAACCGGCGATGGTAAGAGTTTTGCGGCTTATCTAAAACCCCTGGTTGAAAATTGCTATGCGATGGGGCTTTACCCAACAAACGAACTCGCCCGCGATCAGGAAAAGCAAATTCAGGGGTACATTCAACAATTGAAATCACCTTATGAACCGCGTGTAAACCGGCTCAGTGGGGCTGATTTGGAAATTTACGCAGAGAATGAAGGACTGAGGAAATCAGCGGCGATTGATACTCGTGCCGGCCAATCGGAAATTTTGCTATCGAATCCAGATATTTTTCACTACTTGCATCAAGGCGCTTACTTAACGGATAAAGACAGTCCTGATAAGCTTTGGGGGAAAATTGATAAATATTTTAATTTGCTGATTTTTGATGAATTTCATATTTTCCAAGCCCCACAAATTGCTAGTGTGCTTAATACCATGCTGCTAATTAAGCACACAAATAGGCAAAATAAATTTCTTTTTCTTTCAGCGACTCCCAATGATCAGCTTATCGAAAAATTAGAGATAGCTGGATTTCGCTGCCGGCACATCGATCCCTTGAAGGAAGGGAAATATCAGTTTCCAGAATCCGCCGATCAAGGCAAGCAATTAATACAAACCGGCTGGCGGCAAATCTTGCGGGATGTTTCTCTTCACTTCATCTCTCTAGAGCCGGCTTTTCAAGCTTCTGAAAATTGGCTGAAAGAAAACAGCCAGCTCGTTTTAGCTCATTTTCAACAGTATCCGGGTAGTAAAGGGGCAATTATCCTAAATTCAATTGCTGCGGTGAAGCGGCTTACTCCGTTTTTTAAAGAACTGTTCAAGCCTCATGGGTTGGTGGTTGGAGAAAACACCGGCTTATCGGGTAGCCAAGAAAAGGCAAGTTCCCTAGAGGCAGATTTAGTGTTAGGAACGAGTACGATTGATGTCGGGGTAGATTTTAAAATAAATTTTCTGATTTTTGAATCCGCAGATGCCGGCAACTTTATTCAAAGATTAGGCAGATTAGGCCGGCATGAGGGTTACGAACGCAATGGTGAAAAAGTCACGTTTGAGAATTTCACCGCCTACGCTTTGGCTCCAAACTTTTTGATAGAGCGTTTATTTCTGGGAGATAACGCACCTTTAGAAGCAGAGGAAACTTACAATCGGCCATTTTTTAACAATCAAATTGAAGACAAGTACCGCAAGATTAATAACTTTGAAGGATATTATGGCCGGTGGGGTGCGGTGCAATCGCTTCTGCTTTGCAGCAAGCTAGGACATAAGACTATCAAGCAACAGTATAAAGATAGCCACTTAGCCTTTCGCAAAGCTTGCGAAGAAGTCTTCAAAACAAAGCTTTGGGGTGTTGCAGAGAAAGTTAAGCAATGGAAAGAAGAATGGCAGGATTTATCAGGTAACAAAACCGGCAATCCCGTTGCTGAGGATGCTTCTAGTTTCAGGGGTTCGAGTTCGCTTCAGTGCGGAATTTACGATTTAACAGAACCGAATGAGGCAGATAGGTTTAAAACTTATGATTTACCGGGAATTTTGAGCAATTTGGAAATTGAAGTGATAACAAAAGCAGAGTTTATGCGGCTGTTGGAACAAACAGCCGATCGCCTCGGACAACCCATCCCCAAGGGACGCTACGAGTACAGTTTGGCATTTATGAAATTACGCGCCTACCGGCAAGAACGGTTGAACTGGAAGTTTACTTATACGGGTGATTTGCTGCCGGTGGCGGATGCGTGGAAAGTGCAAGTGCTCACCGGCATCCAAGTTTGGCAGCCTGAAAATTACTGGATTAACGACATTAATAAGCGGCTGAAAAAGCAGGGACTTGTGAGTTATGCACTCAGCAAGCCGGTGACTGAGGTGCGACCGCGTCTACGGTTGCCAATGCACTTTCAGATATATCCCATCAGCGATAACTACAGCATTCACGATGCCGGTGCGCCTTATTCCATCGCGTTTGGTCAATCGGCACTACTGGTTGATACGCTAGCCGGCTGGCTGAAATGCAACGGGGGTGAGATATGGATAGCTTAAAGTTTCAATCCCTGATAGGGATTCATTTGAGTGTGACGGAGAGGTGGCAGCTTACGCCACTAAGTCCAGACCTATTTATTTCAATCCCTGATAGGGATTCAATTGGGGTCAAAGTCCGTCCAGATTTAACTTTACCACAGAACATCAAGTCTTGACGGATTTGACTGGTTAAATATGTCTGTATGCGATTCCTTGACCTGTTAATTGGCAGGTGTTAGCGTCAAATTGTCCAGAATTTAACAAGGAGAGCTATATGAGCATCAAAAAGCGTGTCCACGAACTTTTGTCAGACGGACAACCTCACTCAGTCCCTGAGCTAGTGGCAGTTTCTCATCGGTTTAGCGCTGCTATTTTTTCACTTCGTGAGGAAGGATATATGATTCACACAATCCGGGTTGGCCACAACCAGTATCAATATCAAATGCCACAAGAACAGAAGCAAAGCGCTTAGTTTTTTTTGGGACTCTCTATTTCTTAGAGAGTCCGCACATCAAGCGGGTAAAAAGGGAAGCCTATCAGTAGCTTGCGGCATTAAGTTCAGGCGTAGGTAATCTCAACCCCCTGACGCTATAAAGGAAAACTTGATAGCAGACGGCTGGTTAAGTCACTTAGCAAAATAACTTGAATGTTCTCAAACGTTCTGTTTTTTAATAGCTTCCCTTTTCTTTATAATTTTGGTTTTTTAGTTTAATATTTAGGGAGACAATCGCCTATTTTTAAAGCTTTATAGCAATACCCTTTCTATGCGCGAGAAATTACTAATTACTTAAATTTTGTTGAGATTAAAAATGGCTAAAAAAAGCAAAAAATTAAACGAAGAAGTACATCAGCTATCTTTGTTCGATCAAGACCCAGAAATAGATAATAATCTAGCCGAGGAATCAGAAGATAACTGGACACCCGATGAAAATGAAGATGATGGGTTTGGTGAACCCTCAGAGCGCACGGTTGAACCGGCTCGGACTGAGTTACTAACTCTGCAACTCTTGCGGGAAGCTATTCAGGCGCAAAATCCTGATGATCCGGTAATGACAGACTTTGCAGAATATGTATTGCCAAATTTGCTGCGAGTTGCGATTGGTGTAACTGCCAAAGGTGGTAAGTTTTTTGATGAGCTAGATCGCCAGCGTGAAGCAGAAGGGAAAGATAAAGTCAGACGGGATAATGCTGCGGATCAATCTCTCAATACTCACTTGCTGAATGGGTTATTTCCTGCCAATTTAATTGAGCAACGCTTGGAAAAAATGGATACCACTGTGCGGCGGGTGGTGCGAGAGCGAGAACGCCGGCTCTTGGTTGCGGGATTTATTTTGCATGATTTTGAGAAATTCCCAGGCGTCCCAGACAATTGCCGGCAGCTTTCGATTGAACAGCATCGGCAAATAATTGATGAAAAGGTGCAGCAATTAGGTTTAGATAGCTTCATCAACCCTGACGATACCGCAGCCTACAAAAACTATCTTGACGATTTACTCTGTCTGGCTTACAACGCTCAACGTCGGTGGGATACTAACTGGAATTTTTCAGAATTTGGATTAAATCCTGTTTTGAGTGATCGGACGCTTGTATGCCTTTGCAATTTAACTTGCTTGGCTGATTCTCTTGCCTCTATTATCAAGCACCCACAAGATGCAGAAAACACCCGATTGTACGAACTAATTCACGCGTTAAGTGATGGCAAATTGAAATTTACTTATCACAGCATTGCAGAAAATCGAGGCGTCCTGACAAATGTCGTGAATAATGCCTTGATGGAAGCTCACACCGATTTAAATTCTAATGATTGCACTTACTACGAGCCTTTGCTGTTTTTAACAACTGGTGTGATTTATTTAGCGAGAAAAGACGCGCCGCCGGTGCCGGTGGAAACCTTACCAGAAAGAGTGGTAAGCAAGATTAAGCAATTATGTGCTGGTCAGTTACAGCGACGGCAAACCGGCTTCGGCAGGGATGGGAAAGGCATGAAATATGCCGAATACTACAGCTTGTTTTTTGATGACGCAGATTTAATGCAAGTGGCGTTAGATGCAACTTTGCGAATTCTCAATCCTAAAAAAGATTCGGTTGCGGAAAGCCGTAGCGAAAACTTGATAAAATTCCAACAAATGGGGGTTTTGCCGGCAGATTACGATTTTTCTTTTACTGATGACATCCGCATCGATCAAATCGCAGAATTTGGCGACTTATTGAGCCGGAAGATTTGGGGAGAACGAGTCAATAAAATCGAAACTGCTTGCAAGCAAGATAAAAAGTTATCTAAACTCCCCGACCTAGATTTAGTTGTTGAAATTGCTAATTTCTGGAATCTCTCAGAATACTTACCCCAAATTCGAGAAATTCAGCGAATTAACGAAAGCCTGAAGGAACAAAAACTCAAAGGCAATACCGGCGGCGTTCCTTACGAATGGTATTACCTGGCAGCAAAATATCTCGAACAGCATCCAGGGGTAGATGATGTGCGGGAGATTTGCGAACCCACGATCACCCATGTCGCACAGCTTATTGCACCGCTTGTCTCATCGTATCAATTGCCGGATGGTTGGGATGACTTGCGCCACTGGGTAGAGCGAGTCGTGATGCTTCTGGGAAAAGCAGAATTAAATACTTTGCTGGCAGAGATATTTCTGAATGAGCTAGCCTTCTATCAAGCTGCCAAAAAATCTGGACGGGGACGACAGTTAATTTGCTCAATTTCTCATTCCCCGTACACGGTTACCGAGCAAATGGAATCATCGGTTTTGTTCACTCCGCAAGTTTATACCAATAAACAAACGCTGCGAGGATCGAACGCGAAACGCAATATCTCCAGCATTGCCGGCATTGAAATGATGCTGAGGCAAATTTTGATGAACCAAACTCAGGCAGTGGGCAAAAAATTTGAAGATAGTAAGTACCGCTATCTCTACTTTTATCCCACCTATTACTTCACTCCAGAAACTAACAAATTTCTGCAAAAAGCCTACCAAAATATTGCCCAAACTCGGTTTGATACAAAGCTTCGCAATCACTTTATCAGCAAGGATTTGCAGGCTAATTTTGAAAAACACCATTATCAAAGAGTCGATGGCTTTATCATTGATGAAAAAATAGATCCCAGCAAAGACCGTACTTTTAAACTCTCCTACCCAGAAGACCAGCCTTTGACCTTCTATTTCATGGCAATGCCTCCGGGACGAGATGGAACGGATACAGAATCTTGGGTGATGCCGGCTTGGTTAGCCTTTGCTTTTCCGATGATTCTAGATGTAAAAACTGTAGTTTCTGAATCGCCAATTCCGCCGTTTAATGATGGTTCTGAATTCGAGGAAAGTGTATTTCTTGACAGTGCGCCCCAAGCCTTCAAAGTTCTGATAAAAGGTGAGCGGTTCCGTTTAGATTACATTCTTGAAGGCTGGACAGATGGCGATAGACAATACCCGGCACCTTTAAATGTTCTCACTGCTGCTTATGCTATTCATCTGGATGTCAACGCTCGCCAGGGGAAAACTGGTTATGACCCTAACTGGGGGAAATTTTCTGAACTGGCTAAGGATCTTGAAACCAGTCCGCTTTACGTTTTTGCGTATCTAAATCGATGGGTTCGCAATCAAGGAGTTGAAACGGCTCGGATTGAGAAAATCAAACTCTATGCCCATCGCTTTTATCCTTGTTTCGATCCTTACGTTGAATTGGACAAAAAAGATGCAAAGTTAAAGGTAAAAAATGAGGTGAAATCCAGCATGAACCATCCGAAAAAATTGACGGAACTATATCGTCTATTTTACCGTGCTAATAAGCGCTACAATCCCAAGGCAAATGCGGTTTTAAAACCGATAGATGTGGCCGCAGAGACCCTTCTCAAAGCCGATCCAAGTTTTGAAGGCGAGGCATTAGTTCATGTAGTTGCGGCAGAAGTATTTAAGTTAATGGATCGCGTGCGCGCTTCGCGTGCGGAAGGCTTTGCGGCGATAAGCAACCGAGAGGAAGAACGCGAAGCGATTTTAGACTTTGCTCGCTACTTCGTTGTGGATGTGTTTGAGCAAGCCTTTGCCGGCGATCGCGCTCGTTTAGCTGGCCGTCAGCTTAACTTGTACAAAGATACGTGCGAATTTTTATATCGTTTGGAGAACGATAGAGAGAATAAAGTGCACGGCAACAAAAATGCCGAGGAAGAATCCGAGGCAACAGAGGAATAGTAGAGATGCAGCAATGCGGTGTCTCTATCCAAAGAACACGCTTGAAAATTTTTACTCAAAAAATATCAATTCATTAGAGGTAAATTATGGCTTTGCTAAAAACTGTTGATTCTAAAGCTTTTCATGTCGAAATTCCCTACAAACCAATGGGAAAATACGCTCACTTCTTGACTGTGCGCGTCACAGAATCTTACCCGCTGTTTCAAACGGACGGTGAATTAAATAAAGCGCGAGTGCGTGCCGGCATTCAAGAAGCCAAACCTATCAGCCGGCTCACCATGTTTAAGCGGAAACAATCCACGCCAGAGCGTTTAGTCGGTCGGGAATTGTTGCGTAATTACGGCTTGATGACAGCCGAAGACTGCGAATATAATGTTAAATTCGCTATGAATAATCCCGATTGCATTATTTACGGGTTTGCCATTGGTGACTCTGGTTCTGAGAAATCTAAGGTGGTTGTTGATACAGCGTTTTCAATCACAGGTTTTGATGAATCGCACGAAACTTTTACGCTCAATGCCCCTTATGAAAATGGGACAATGGCATCTAAAGGGGAAGGAGATTCAAAAATCGGTGAAGTAACTAGCCGAATTAACCAGCAAGATCACATTAAACCTCAAGTTTTCTTTCCCAGCATTGTCACTCTAAAAGATCCAACCGAAGCTGGCTTTTTATATGTTTTCAACAACATTCTTCGCACTCGTCATTATGGCGCACAAACAACCCGGACAGGTCGTGTGCGAAATGAATTGGTAGGAGTTATTTTTTCGGATGGGGAAATTACAAGTAACCTGCGCTGGACTCAGGCAATTTACGATCAGTTGCAAAGTGAAGCAAAAATCAACTCTGCCGATCCGCTGAATGAAGATGATGCGATAGCTGCTGCCAGAAATACAATTCAAACCTTAATGTCTGAGGAATTTATTGTGCATACAGATTTTTTGGGAGAGCAATTTTCTCCTCTGTTAAATGAAGTGAAAGCGCTCACCGGCAGTGAAGCCGGCGTTCAAGCGATTTTGCAAAAAGCCGATGAAGAAGCTAAAGCTTATGCGAAAAAACATATCAAGCAAAAGCCTGAAGGGGAGAAAACAAAGGCTGGCAAACCAGGGAAGTGAAGGTAACAAAGATGGCTTTTATTTACCGATGTCAATTAGAACTTCACGACAGCCTTTACTTTGCCACTCGTGAAATTGGCCGGCTTTATGAAACCGAGCCGGTGATTCACAACTACGCGCTGTGCTATGCGCTGGGAATTGTCGATAGCGAAACCTACGCGACTACTGTTGCTGAAGAACATTCTTATCGCTATTTTTGCCCAGAACAAGTTCCCAAATATCAGGAACACTTGACTCCGCTGAATCAAGCCGGCATTTATATCACTCCCGCTCGTTCTCTTAACCATACGGCAGTTTTGCATACCTGGAAATATGCCAACAATAACTATCATGTTGAGATGGAAAAAACTCAGAAGAATATTCCGAGTTTTGGACGTGCAAAAGAAATTGCAGCGGAGAGCAAGTTTGAGTTTTTTGTCATCAGCCGGCAAAAACCTCTGAAATTCCGTCGCTGGATTCGGTTGGGAAAGTGGGCGAGTAAGGCAGAAGTGAAAGTTGAGGAAACACAAGAGGTGAATGCCTCAAAATCTGAAGAAAATTTTTCCTTTTCTTTTCCGCTCAATCCCCTGGATGTGATGTTTTCTCATCAAGTTTTGACTTACGACACTGTGAATATGCCGCCGGTTAGTTTAATTCAAAATGTCAGAATGCGGGGATATTTTTACCGCTTTAATGACAAGCTAAAACTGCCGGCACTCATGGAATATCGCTTTACAGCTTAATCGTGTGGGTTGGGTTTCTCTACCCAACCTACTGCACTTCAAAGAAGATAGATTAATATGCCTCACAGTCTTGTTCTGAACTTACTTCCTCAATCACCGATTTCCCCGCAATTCCTCACAGGCAGGCACCTGCACGCCCTATTTCTTACGCTTGTTAGCGCTGTCGATCAACAGCTTGGTGACAGTTTGCACAACGAAAAAAGTGAAAAAGCTTTCACCCTCAGTCCTTTGCAAATTAACGGACACCAGCGATTATCTCACGGGATTTCTTCTCTGGAATGGGAATATCATAAACCCATTCCCGCCGGCACTCCTTGTTGGTGGCGTGTTTCCCTATTAGATGATACTTTATTTAGCCGGCTGACTCCCTTGTGGCTAAATCTTAATCCTCAACAACCTTGGCACCTGGGACCGGCAGATTTACAGATCACCGGCATCCTCGGTACTCCCCGATCTTCTCAGCCTTGGGCAAATGCGACTACCTACGCTCAATTATACGAGCAAGCATCTGAGGTAGATCGCCAAATTGCCCTGACAATTTGTTCCCCAGCCGGCTTCCGTCAAGGACAGTATGATTCTGCTTTACCGACGCGAGAATGTGTTTTTGGTAGTCTTTTACACCGCTGGAATAAGTACAGTGGCATTGAGTTTTCTGGGGAATTTTTGGAAAACGTTTTTCCGAGTTTTTTCGATATTCGGACAGAAATGGTTGCGGATTCTCGGAGTAAATTTATCGGCTGTCTCGGAGAAATTAGCTATCGAATTTTAGGGGATGTAGAACCGCAAGCGATTAAGCAAATTAATGCGCTTGCAGATTTTGCACTTTATTGCGGAATTGGGCGAAAAACGCCGATGGGAATGGGAATGATCCGTCGGGTAGGGGTACACGCAAAAGTACGCCCCTAGGGTAGGCGATAACCAACGTCTATTAGGGAACGATTAATTATGAATGATTTGAATGAAATTCCAATTGCAGCGCTGAATCAATTTAGCTACTGCGCTCATCGCTGCTGGCGAATGTTTTGCGCCGGCGAATTTATTGATAACCATTACACGATTGAAGGAACGAGTTTACATCAGCGAGTTCACACCCTGGGAGAGGGACACCGGCAGGAAGTTTGGCAAGTGCGAGCAATTTGGTTGAAATCAGAACGCTATCAGTTAATTGGTAAGGCAGATTTGATTGAAGAAAGTGAGGGTTGCTTTTATCCGGTGGAGTACAAACGCGGGCAAACCGGCGATTGGGAAAATGATGAATTGCAAGTTTGCGCTCAAGCTTTGTGTTTGGAAGAAATGACCGGCAAGACGGTTGAACGGGGGTATGTTTACTACACGCACTCCCATCAAAGGGTGCCGGTGGAAATTACGGAAGAAATGCGAAAAATGACGGTGGAAACGATTGAGGCGGTGCGGCAATTGTTGGAAACCGACACAATGCCACCGGCAGTTTACTCCCAGCGCTGCAAGGGATGCAGTTTGTATCAGCAATGTTTGCCTCAAGCGGTGGCGAAGGTGAGCCGGTATCAGGAAGTGAGTTAATAAAAAAGGAGGAAGTCATGGGAACGCTCTACATTACGAAAGAAGATGTGTTTATCGCTAAGGTTGATGAGCGGTTGTGCGTGAAATTGAATAAGGAAATCCTACAGGATGTACCGCTAATTAAGGTTGATGGGGTGGTGATTTTGGGACGGGCGACAATTTCACCGGCAGCGATAATAGAATTGTTGCAACGGCATATTCCGCTTTCTTATATGACCAGGAGCGGACGTTATTTAGGCCGGCTGGAACCGGAAGTGACGAAGAATATTTTTGTTAGAAAAGCGCAGTGGCAGGCTGCGGGAGAGTCGGAAAAAGCAATTCAGGCGGTGCGGGCATTTGTGCGGGGAAAGTTGAAAAATTATCGCCATGTTTTGCTGAGATCCCAGCGAGAAAATTCTACTTTGGATTTGAGTAAGGGAATTGAGCGGATAGAAACAGCGATCGCACCGATTAATAAAACCGATTCGATTAATTCCTTACGGGGGTTAGAAGGTGCCGGCAGCGCCGCGTATTTTGGCTGTTTTAACCGGCTGATCCGGGCGGATGGGTTCAGTTTTGAAGCGCGACGCCGCCGCCCTCCCACTGATCCGGTGAATTCCCTGTTGAGTTTGGGATATGCTTTGCTGCGCCACGATGTGCAGGGGGCGGTGAATATTGTTGGGTTTGATCCGTATTTGGGATATTTGCACGTCGAACGCTATGGGCGTCCCTCTTTGGCGCTAGATTTGATGGAAGAATTTAGGCCGGTGGTGGATGGGGTGGTGCTGGGTGCGATCAACAAGCGTGTGATTTCCCCCAATGATTTTACCGTTGAACCGCTGAGTGGGGCAGTTTCTCTGACGCCTGAAGGGTTGCGGACGTTTTTGCGCCTGTATGAACAAAAGAAACAATCGAAATTTAAGCATCCGGTGATGGCTTACCAGTGTACTTATCGAGAGGCGTTTGAAATTCAATCTCGCTTACTGGCGAAGTACCTGATGGGAGAGATTGAGAAGTATCCGCCACTGATGTTGAAGTAGGGGGTGAGGGGCTGTGTTTGTTCTAGTCTCCTATGATGTTTCTGAGGATAAGCGGCGCACCAAAATCCACAAGGTGCTGAAGTCTTACGGGCAATGGGTTCAGTATTCAATTTTTGAGTGTGATCTGACGGAGACACAGTATGCTAGGCTGCGTTCGCGTTTAGCTAAGTTGATTAAGGCACCGGAAGATAATATTCGATTTTATTTTCTGTGCGCTTGCTGTGCCGGCAAGGTGGAAAGGATCGGGGGCGAGCCGGTGAGGGATACAACTGTGTTTTTTGCTTGAGATAATTGCGCGGATGGGTTGGTGTTTAGCAGAGATCGGGTGGAAAATCCAAGCTGAGTTCCTATCCGGTAAGGGTTTGAGGGCACTCATTGCCCTCAGCCGATTCGCGCAATCGCTGCAATCCTTATTAGTATGAGGTTTTAGCTGAGTGCCGGTGATGATTTTGTTGACGCAAATCGGGTTGATAAATTATGATAAAGACGATTCACGCAACCGCACCTTGAAAACTAAATACAGCAGGGTTTTCAGACTCGCGCCCTTGAAATTCACTTGAATCCCTATCAGGGATTGAAACAAGGATGCCGGCAACCGAATCAAAGATTTTATTGAACTTGAAATTCACTTGAATCCCTATCAGGGATTGAAACGGGAAGTAGCGCTTGTGCTCTAGCCACACAGAGCGCTGCTGGATTACTTGAAATTCACTTGAATCCCTATCAGGGATTGAAACCAGAGTAAAAGAGCGTTTGAACTGCGCTCGGCTGCTTGAAATTCACTTGAATCCCTATCAGGGATTGAAACGAAATCTAGCACGAAATCTCAGTTCATTATTAGGGGCTTGAAATTCACTTGAATCCCTATCAGGGATTGAAACAAGTTCCGGGAAGGACGCCAGGAACAACGCGCCCACCCGCGCTTGAAATTCACTTGAATCCCTATCAGGGATTGAAACAACAATGCTGCGTGTGTGTTCTGTGATTTGGTGGGCTTGAAATTCACTTGAATCCCTATCAGGGATTGAAACAAGGCTCTCCCCGGTTGAGAGCCTTTGCTTTTGAGCGGCTTGAAATTCACTTGAATCCCTATCAGGGATTGAAACCTGCATCGGTTCAGCCTGTGCCTAATGCTGTTTCCTTGAAATTCACTTGAATCCCTATCAGGGATTGAAACGGCAGCTGTAACCCTATAGGTTTAGCTTATATGAAACTTGAAATTCACTTGAATCCCTATCAGGGATTGAAACTTCCGTCATCTTTCTTTTTTTCGTGTTCTTTTAGGACTTGAAATTCACTTGAATCCCTATCAGGGATTGAAACTAATCCTTCAAAACGGCAAGAGCATAGCTTGCTCCTTGAAATTCACTTGAATCCCTATCAGGGATTGAAACGATAGAGAAGGAAATCCTTGCCGTAAAACTATTAAAATCCTTGAAATTCACTTGAATCCCTATCAGGGATTGAAACTACAGGTTTTCTATATACAGCCCTTTCTACTTTTCAGCTTGAAATTCACTTGAATCCCTATCAGGGATTGAAACGAAAACTTCGTCTTTGTCCCAATCTGGTAACTGCTCTTGAAATTCACTTGAATCCCTATCAGGGATTGAAACGGAAAACTTCAATATCAGGTATGGGTAGATATTAGCTTGAAATTCACTTGAATCCCTATCAGGGATTGAAACAGATGGCCAGCAGGTTATCGCCGTACAGCGCACCGACTTGAAATTCACTTGAATCCCTATCAGGGATTGAAACTTGCAAGTATTGGAGGTGAGGCTTTAAAAACCAGCTTGAAATTCACTTGAATCCCTATCAGGGATTGAAACAAGACTAGAAACAACCGGAGTGAGATGAGCGTAACTTGAAATTCACTTGAATCCCTATCAGGGATTGAAACAGGAGGAAATTCGCCCCCATCAATCCACTCACCTTTAGGACAAGTCTTGAAATTCACTTGAATCCCTATCAGGGATTGAAACAAGAAATTGACAAACTAAAAAGACAACGCTCAACCCTTGAAATTCACTTGAATCCCTATCAGGGATTGAAACGTAAGTGCTTGTTAGTTACATAAAAAGCTATGTAACTTGAAATTCACTTGAATCCCTATCAGGGATTGAAACCTTCAGTTGCAACTTGATAGTTCCTGAACCCTTGACTTGAAATTCACTTGAATCCCTATCAGGGATTGAAACATCTAAGAAGCACACCTTCACGACCAGCTATCACCTTGAAATTCACTTGAATCCCTATCAGGGATTGAAACAAAGCATTTCGATGCGGAACTCGCAGCCCAGGAGTATGACTTGAAATTCACTTGAATCCCTATCAGGGATTGAAACGAGTTGGATGGAGGGCACGGGATAGTTCTAAATGGACAAGACCGCCTTGAAATTCACTTGAATCCCTATCAGGGATTGAAACGAGTTGGATGGAGCGGGACTCTAGCGCTTGGCCCTGTCTTGAAATTCACTTGAATCCCTATCAGGGATTGAAACCGATGTTGGGGCAAAGATGGCCGGCTTCACCCCCATCCTTGAAATTCACTTGAATCCCTATCAGGGATTGAAACTCTCTTCGGCAACTGGTTATTTAAAGGTAGCTAACCTTGAAATTCACTTGAATCCCTATCAGGGATTGAAACTCAATCCTATCGCTGTCCTGTCTTTCACCTGTAACCCTTGAAATTCACTTGAATCCCTATCAGGGATTGAAACGAATCTGCTTTACTGAATAATCAAACTTTTGTAACATCGGCTTGAAATTCACTTGAATCCCTATCAGGGATTGAAACGTTTATGATGTTCTGCCCCTGCCGGCGAAAGCTATCAGCTTGAAATTCACTTGAATCCCTATCAGGGATTGAAACAAACTGGGCAATCTGTTCAGCAGTGAGTTCCTTGCCTTGAAATTCACTTGAATCCCTATCAGGGATTGAAACGCATTTCAGGTTATGGCTCAAAGTCCGATAGAGCCTTGAAATTCACTTGAATCCCTATCAGGGATTGAAACAGACATTAATAATGACACATCCTGTCTACAGCGAACAATACTTGAAATTCACTTGAATCCCTATCAGGGATTGAAACGCGTGTTAATTAAGTAGCTGCCTAAAAAAACTTCTGCTTGAAATTCACTTGAATCCCTATCAGGGATTGAAACATCTCTCGCCCTCCCCGGCTGCTTCTTTAGCTTGGCTTGAAATTCACTTGAATCCCTATCAGGGATTGAAACGTGCTTTTTGTACTAACATATCAATTCCTGAAAGCCTTGTCTTGAAATTCACTTGAATCCCTATCAGGGATTGAAACCTGTACTTAGTAGTTAGTGGTTGATTGAGGGTGGCTTGAAATTCACTTGAATCCCTATCAGGGATTGAAACCTATCAGTTAGCAATTGCTATTATGATGTACTCAGCTTGAAATTCACTTGAATCCCTATCAGGGATTGAAACGATTTATGGCAATCAAGCCAAGGGTTTAAGCATACTTGAAATTCACTTGAATCCCTATCAGGGATTGAAACAACTTTCAGAGCTAGATAATCATATTTATGAGCCACATTCTAAACTTGAAATTCACTTGAATCCCTATCAGGGATTGAAACTCCTTCTGTTAATAACATACCCCGATTTTTAGGGCTTGAAATTCACTTGAATCCCTATCAGGGATTGAAACACACTCCCCCCCCCTGTTGAGAGATTGCCACACGGCTTGAAATTCACTTGAATCCCTATCAGGGATTGAAACGGTTCAACATAGCAGATAGCGTTCTTATCTGCTGGGCTTGAAATTCACTTGAATCCCTATCAGGGATTGAAACGTAGATGGCCTCGCAAAACAAAGACAGGTAAACCTTGAAATTCACTTGAATCCCTATCAGGGATTGAAACTACACAGCTGTATATACAGCCCTCTCTGCTTTTCAGACTTGAAATTCACTTGAATCCCTATCAGGGATTGAAACATTAATTGGTGTGAAATGGTTAATACAGAGTTTAAAGCTTGAAATTCACTTGAATCCCTATCAGGGATTGAAACCAGAAATCTTTATCAATTCTCTCCATCGGTTCGGCAGGCTTGAAATTCACTTGAATCCCTATCAGGGATTGAAACATATTAAGAGTTTTGAAGTTACACAACCTAACAGCTTGAAATTCACTTGAATCCCTATCAGGGATTGAAACACGACATTTTTCCTGGGATAAGTTTATAAATTTTAACCACCTTGAAATTCACTTGAATCCCTATCAGGGATTGAAACCTTAAAAATCTGCGCTTACGTTTTCATGCTGATTGACTTGAAATTCACTTGAATCCCTATCAGGGATTGAAACAACGTGTCTGCCCGTGTATCGTGACAAGCTAGGTAGCTTGAAATTCACTTGAATCCCTATCAGGGATTGAAACTGGTCTGACCGCAAATTTGATATAAGGATGGCTGCCTTGAAATTCACTTGAATCCCTATCAGGGATTGAAACGGCACTGATGAATTAAAGGCGACGGACAAACCAGATTAAACTTGAAATTCACTTGAATCCCTATCAGGGATTGAAACATCATTAATCCCTTTATCAACTAGCCGCTCTAAACTTGAAATTCACTTGAATCCCTATCAGGGATTGAAACTGCTTTCATTGCCCGTTCAGCTTTCGGTGTTGGCCTTGAAATTCACTTGAATCCCTATCAGGGATTGAAACCTTTGCTGCTGAATCTGTCCCCGGTGGTGATCTCTTACTTGAAATTCACTTGAATCCCTATCAGGGATTGAAACAAGAATCACTCGTAGAATGTTCCCGAAATCTGCGCTTGAAATTCACTTGAATCCCTATCAGGGATTGAAACTTAGCTGCTCCTATTGTCCCTCGTTCTATTCCTAACCTTGAAATTCACTTGAATCCCTATCAGGGATTGAAACTTCGTACTTCTTGCCTTGTCGGTCATGATAGAAGCTTGAAATTCACTTGAATCCCTATCAGGGATTGAAACTGACACGCTTGCCATTTCCTTGGAGCGGATAGAGGCTTGAAATTCACTTGAATCCCTATCAGGGATTGAAACTGAAACCATCCTTGGATTTGCACATGGTCATCGCCTTGAAATTCACTTGAATCCCTATCAGGGATTGAAACTTATTGCTTTCTAGCTCAGTTGCAAGCTTCATAATTCTTGAAATTCACTTGAATCCCTATCAGGGATTGAAACATCAACTGGTGAAGACTTCAAGCTAGGTGTAGGACCTTGAAATTCACTTGAATCCCTATCAGGGATTGAAACAAATTAAATCCCGTGGGTGCGGCGCAAATTATTGAACTTGAAATTCACTTGAATCCCTATCAGGGATTGAAACCCTTGTGTTGCTATTTGACGGGTTGCGTGAGCCTCTAAAACTTGAAATTCACTTGAATCCCTATCAGGGATTGAAACAAAAAGCACATTGATCACGGTTGGCCGGTTGTTACCTTGAAATTCACTTGAATCCCTATCAGGGATTGAAACAGCAAGGTTAAAATCACCGATCAGTGTTCTTGGCCTTGAAATTCACTTGAATCCCTATCAGGGATTGAAACGGTTCGATAGTAGATCGTAATTGGCGTAAACGATCCTTGAAACTTGAAATTCACTTGAATCCCTATCAGGGATTGAAACATTACGATTCCGCCTACAGAGCGCGGCGTTTTTGCTTGAAATTCACTTGAATCCCTATCAGGGATTGAAACTGTAGACCCCAAGAGAGCGGAACCGACCCTCTTCCACTTGAAATTCACTTGAATCCCTATCAGGGATTGAAACCCGTCGTGGTTGTCTGTGGCTGTTGTGCTGTAATCTTGAAATTCACTTGAATCCCTATCAGGGATTGAAACCTCAAAAGTGAAGACAGGGAAAACATCACAGAATATGTTGAACTTGAAATTCACTTGAATCCCTATCAGGGATTGAAACTAATTATCGCTCTGGCTCGATGTTCCGTATTGAATCTTGAAATTCACTTGAATCCCTATCAGGGATTGAAACTTCTTGGCAAAACTCGCGGTGGATATCTAAATCAACTTGAAATTCACTTGAATCCCTATCAGGGATTGAAACTCAGTTAATAATAATGACTCAATCAATAGGAGACTTAGCTACTTGAAATTCACTTGAATCCCTATCAGGGATTGAAACAACTCTTTCTCCTATTCCCTGTGAATTTTGTTTGCTTGAGACTTGAAATTCACTTGAATCCCTATCAGGGATTGAAACCACAGTGAAGGTGAATGGCTGGGTGGTGGAGTCAATCAACTTGAAATTCACTTGAATCCCTATCAGGGATTGAAACTAAAGACTATAAAGGTAGAGTTCGCACAATTGAACTTGAAATTCACTTGAATCCCTATCAGGGATTGAAACAACCCTAGGTAATTACAGCGATATAACAAAAAATAAGACTTGAAATTCACTTGAATCCCTATCAGGGATTGAAACTATAGTAGAAAGTCTATACAAAAAGCCCTCCATTTCTTGAAATTCACTTGAATCCCTATCAGGGATTGAAACTCGACGTTCCGCGCAGAGCTGGAAAAAGAAGGACTACTTGAAATTCACTTGAATCCCTATCAGGGATTGAAACACTTAACGGTTGTTGAGCCTAGGAAGTTCATTAGCCTTGAAATTCACTTGAATCCCTATCAGGGATTGAAACAAATCATTTTCCTGTAATACCTAAGAGCAAGAAGCCTTGAAATTCACTTGAATCCCTATCAGGGATTGAAACTCTGTGGTGTGTGCGGCTCAGGAATATGGATATCCTTGAAATTCACTTGAATCCCTATCAGGGATTGAAACTTTAGTTACTGCGCTCTGGAAGCTAGCGCACTATACTTGAAATTCACTTGAATCCCTATCAGGGATTGAAACTTCAAAGTAAACTTCTTGCTCATCGGGATATTGTCCTTGAAATTCACTTGAATCCCTATCAGGGATTGAAACATAAAACCGAGAAGTCTCTAAGAGCAGGAAACAACTTGAAATTCACTTGAATCCCTATCAGGGATTGAAACATCTATGCGTATCACGCGCGCTAAAGCCTTACCCTTGAAATTCACTTGAATCCCTATCAGGGATTGAAACTTAAATGTCGCACCCTACGATTTCACTACAGACTCTTGAAATTCACTTGAATCCCTATCAGGGATTGAAACGCATATTTCTCAGGTTTGCGGTGTTGATATGTGGCTTGAAATTCACTTGAATCCCTATCAGGGATTGAAACTTGGATCGACAGAAAAGTTAGAGAAGAAGCCGAAAACTTGAAATTCACTTGAATCCCTATCAGGGATTGAAACATCAGTGATTGCATAGAGAGACTAATTTATTCAGACCTTGAAATTCACTTGAATCCCTATCAGGGATTGAAACACGAGAGCTACGAGAGGAGGTGCCGGCATGACAGACTTGAAATTCACTTGAATCCCTATCAGGGATTGAAACATCGATACATAAAGCTCTCGGTTGGTGTTAGCGTAATCATCACTTGAAATTCACTTGAATCCCTATCAGGGATTGAAACACCCCAGAATGCACTTTGGAATATTGGGAAGGCAGCTTGAAATTCACTTGAATCTCTATCAGAGCAGGCTAATCATTTACCAATGGGAGAACCACTAATGTTTGATAGTAAACCGGCACAAGATAAATCACCGGCTTCTATGCTAACGCCACCGGCAGGACAGATATCCCACCAGTCAACCGGCTGACATAGCCAATTCTCTTACAAATTAACGCGTCTGCCCTTAATAAAATAAGTCTGCATATCTCCTTTACCCTTAACAGAAATAATTCCCCGATCTTCAAAAAGATACTTCTTTTGGATGTGGTGATAAGTTGTCTCGGTGATCTGAATGCAGCCGGCAGCGCCGTGAGATTCCATGCGGCTAGCCGTATTCACCGTATCTCCCCACAAATCATAGATGAACTTTTTCGTGCCAATCACCCCAGCTACAACGGTGCCGGTGTTAATCCCAATTCGCAAGGAAAAATCTGTGCCTCGCTTAATATTGAAATCTTCAATACTCGAGTGCATATCCAGCGCCATTTCCGCAATCGCTTCTGCATGGTTACTCTTCGGTAGCGGAACCCCACCGGCAACCATATAAGCATCCCCAATTGTCTTAATCTTCTCTAACCCGTGCTTTTCCGTCAGGCAGTCAAAGATTGAGAAAATTTCATTCAGTAAAGCAACCAATTCAGTTGGAGAAATTCGGCTTGCCATTTGGGTAAAATTAACCAAATCCGCAAACAGAACACTCACCTCATCAAAGCTATCCGCAATGATGTTTTCTTCCTGCTTTAAGCGGTCGGCAATCGGCTCTGGTAAAATATTAAGTAATAGCCGCTCCGATTGTCCTTGCTGATAGCGCAGCGCTTCTTCTACTACCTTGCGCCGGCTGATATCGTGAGAAAAAATAGATAAACCTTCATAAGAAGGAAACGCTCGAACTTCAAACCATCTCTTTGTCGGCCAGTAGAAATCTTCAAAACTCACGCTCACTTGTTGAGCAACCGCTTTATGGTACTGCTCATCGAACACTGAACCCACAATTTCCGGCAGAGTTTCCCATATATTCTGACCCAAAAGTTCGTCAGCATTTCGCTGCAAAATTTCAGCAGCTTTTTGATTAACATAGGTAAATCGCCACTGAGGATCAAGGGCGAAAAAAGCATCTGTCATACTTTCCAGCAAATCCACAACTTGCTGATCAGATGCTCGCAATTTTGCTTCCACTTGCTGATATCTCGCGAGTTGGCGCTCTAACCGGCTCACATTCAGCCGCAACTCCATCTGAGTAATCACCTGCCGGCCTAAAACCTGTAGCGCGTTTAGCTGTTCTGGCGTAAGATTGCGGGGAATTCGATCCAGCACACAAAGCGTGCCAATCGGAAACCCATCCGGCGTAATTAAAGGGTTGCCGGCGTAAAACCGGATATCTGGAGCAGAAGTCACCAACGGGTTGCCCGCAAAGCGATCGTCTTCTGAGGCATCGGGGACGATCATTACCTGATCTGGGTTGAGGATAGCATGAGCGCAGAAAGCATCCTCTCTGGGTATCTCTTGCGAGTCAATTCCAACTTTTGACTTAAACCACTGTCGGTTGCTAGCGGTGAGGCTGACAAGAGCGATAGGGGTGCCACAAACCGACGCTGCCAAGCGAGTTAAATCGTCAAAAGCTTCCTCTGCCGGCGTGTCGAGAATCTGATACTCATTCAGCGCCTGGAGTCTCTCCTCCTCGTCGCTGGGTTTGGCAGGCGCTTGCATGGGTGGTATTGTCGAAGGAGGCCGGCGCTTAGGAGAGCGATTTAGCGAACTTTGTAAGCCTTTAACTAGCTTCGTCAGCCAGCCGGCAAGCCGCCTCACACTTTTATAAAAACCTTTTTGACGAGTTTTTTTATAGAAAGCCGGTTTAGACAAAACTCCATACTCCTTAAAAACGCCAAACTTCATATTTTTGAGGCACTCTCCTACTAAACCTTCTCTACCCAATCGCAACAAACAGGCTAAATTCAGCAAACTGTAGAACGATTCATACGCTTAGCCTAGCGAATTTTCACATAAAACCACAACAGACTATTGTTGGTGACTTGTCAACGTGCCGGCAAATTTTTTCCCTTTCAAAGCAAACTCCTGAATATTCACTGTAGCGCTAGAAAGTGAGAAACTGCGAGGGGTTTTTTCTCGCCTAGCTGCTTCGCACTCACTCGTGTTATAATTACTAGACAAAAAGTTTTAATCAAATTTAAATAAAGTCATTTTATACTTTCCTAAAGGCAAAACACTTGCCTTCAGATATGTTTTTGAACCCGTGCAGGCAACAAGTTTAGTCTGTCTAGCCGCCATTTGCAATCGCTATTTGTCAATTTGGCGTGCGGGCAAGATGCCGGCTAGCTGTTATCTCAGGGAGCCAAATGCTGCCACTCCTAATATTTTTGCTAAGTGGGGTACACCCTAGGTTTTCTTATTTTAACAGAAGTTAACTTTTCCTGAAACACCTTAAAATTTAACTCGTTAACTCTTTGTTAAGCTCGCTTAATTAACTTGAGCAATTTTATAAAAAAGTTAGGTGTTTTCTCGGAGGTATGTTTTCCCGCTATTTGACAAAAATTGTAGCGATTAACTACTTGTCACGACGCTTTCCATACACTCGAAAGCTGATAACCGACAAATTCCTTAATTTTTAACTTGTCTGACAGCGCCCAAAGGGATTATATGGCTAAAAAAAGTATTGCTTCCTACTTGATCGAACGTTCCAGCGCCAAAAAACAAAGTATTGCTTCCTACTTGGTCGAACGTTCCAGCGGCAAAAAACTGAGAATCAATGGCTGCCTTCCCTCCCAGAAAAAGCCACCCAAATCTAAGCATTATACAGCCAGCCGGTTTAGCGCTGCCGAGTTGCCCATAAGGGTTGATCTGCGCCATTACTTAACGAACGTAGAAGATCAGGGACAAGTCGGTAGCTGTACCGCAAACGCGATTGCCGGCGCTTACGAATACCTAGCGAAACGCGCAATGGGAGACGCCGGAGATGTTAGCCGGCTATTTATCTATTACAACGCCCGAAAATTCGATGGACTTGAAGGCGACGTAGGCAGCAGCATCACCACCAGCATCCGAGTGTTGCAAGAAATGGGCGCTTGTACAGAAGCCACCTGGCCCTACGATCCGCAACTGTGGGATGAACAACCCTACACTGAAGCTTACGACGAAGCCACAAGATTTTTAATCGAAGAAGCAGAGGAAATTGATGTCAATCTGTTCGCCATGAAACACTGTCTGGCAGAAGGCTATCCCTTTGCTTTTGGTTTAAGGCTTTTCAAATCTTTTGATAAAGCCGGCCACAAAGGAGGAGTCCCCATGCCGGATCTGAATCACGAAGATGGCCGCGAAGAACACGGCAATCACGCAATGCTATGTGTCGGTTATTCTGACCCCTACAAAGTATTTGTGGTGCGTAACTCTTGGGGTGAAAATTGGGGAGATAAAGGCTATTGTTACATCCCTTATGAGTATATGACTAATCCTGAATATTGCTGGCAATGCTGGACAATTCGGGGTGTCAGTGACCTTGATTTTAGTGCCGGCGTCTGGGCGGAAGATGATGAGGATTTCTACTACTACGACGAAGAGGACGAAGAGGAAGAATACACTTACGAATACTACTATGAGGAAGAAGAGTATGAATATGAAGAGGAGGAAGAGTCAGAGGACGTAGAAAACTCTTACGAAGAAGAGAGTGAGGAAGACGAAGAAGAATATTACGAGGAGGAAGAAGAGTCAGAGGACGTAGAAAACTCTTACGAAGAAGAGAGTGAGGAAGACGAAGAAGAAGAAGATTACGAGGAAGAAGAAGGCGAAGAAGAAGAGGAAGATTACGAGGGAGGAGAAGACGAAGAAGAGGAAGATTACGAGGGAGAAGAAGACGAAGAAGAGGAAGATTACGAAGAAGAGGAAGACGAAGAAGAAGAGTAATTTTTAGTTCTTCCGGTGCATCCCAGATTGGCGAAAATCTTATAAGTGGGAGCATCTTGCTCCCTGAAAAAATCTTAGCTGCCTGAGATGACAGCCAGCCGGCAAGATGCCGGCGCTAAAAGCTGTTCAGAGAAATTTTCAGTTAAACTAAAATATCTTTATTCTTCGTCGTCATATTCTTCTTCCTCAGCAAACA
The DNA here is from genome assembly GCF_014695725.1 of Microcoleus sp. FACHB-672. Lineage (NCBI taxonomy): Bacteria > Bacillati > Cyanobacteriota > Cyanophyceae > Oscillatoriales > Microcoleaceae > Microcoleus > Microcoleus sp. FACHB-672. Next base: position 270,542 of record NZ_JACJOU010000022.1, read on the forward strand.
CTTCATCGATAATTTCCTGCATTTCCTCTTCAGAAAGCCCTAAAGCTTCACCGAGAAGTTCAGCATACCCTGCTTCATCTTCGGTAATTGTTCCATCACCGGCAGCAATATAAAGTGCTAACTGATAAATGTCTGGAACCAGTTCTTCAGGAGTCGCTGCCACCGCTGCATTAAACAAAGCCCCCGCCCCTTCTCGCTTAGCAATGCCGTTGATTTTTTCTATCACCGCATCGAGTTCAGCTTTCTCTACCAGTTCCGCACCTTCCAGATATGAATTTAACAGTTCAATTTCTTCATCCGAAGGTTCACCATCCGCATACATTGTCATCATACAGATAGCAACACCGGCTTCTTCTGGTGTCAGTTCCTCTGATATTTCCGCATCACTCTGAAAAATTACTTCGTACCGGCCCATAGATTTTAAAGGCTTAAAGGTGAGCGGTCAGAATTCTAGCATCGTTTTATCTGTTGCCGGCTACTAATTTAATTCTTTCTTAATTAACTGATTTTGAGTAAAAATTAATATTTGGTTAAGGAAATGTTGATTTTAAATTAGGCATTTATTACTCTACTCAATCATTTATAAAAGGTCAAGTAGAAAGCTTGTCTTGAAAGTAACTGCTTTAGATAATAGAGTGGGAAAAGCCCACCCTATTATTAGGTTAGTCAATTAACTTTGAGCCACCGGCTCTTTCGCCAAAAACTTCTCAAGTTCTGTCAAAGCATCCGCATCAACCTTCGTCTGCATTGGGCAGAATTTAGGGCCGCACATTGAACAGAATTCAGCGGTTTTATAGATATCCGCCGGCAATGTTTCATCGTGATATTCCCGTGCGCGTTCGGGGTCAAGTGATAACTCAAATTGCCGGTTCCAGTCGAAATTATAACGGGCGCGAGAAAGCTCATCATCGCGATCGCGTGCGCCGGGACGGTGCCGTGCAATATCCGCAGCATGAGCCGCAATTTTATAAGCAATCAACCCATTCCGCACATCTTCTGCATCCGGCAGTCCTAGGTGTTCCTTCGGCGTGACATAACACAGCATTGCCGTGCCATACCAGCCGGCCATCGCCGCCCCAATTGCAGAGGTGATATGGTCATAACCGGGAGCGATATCCGTTACCAATGGCCCAAGCACATAGAAAGGCGCTTCCGAGCACTCTTCCATTTGCTTCTTGACATTAAACTCGATTTGATCCATCGGCACATGACCTGGCCCTTCCACCATCACCTGCACGTCATCTTCCCACGCTCTGCGGGTTAGCTGTCCGAGGGTTTTGAGTTCAGCAAGTTGAGCAGCATCTGAGGCATCGTGAGCACAACCGGGACGCAGAGAGTCGCCTAAGCTGAAGGAAACATCGTATCTCTTGAAAATCTCGATGATGTCGTGGAAGTGGGTATAAAGCGGGTTTTGCTTGTGGTGATGTAGCATCCAGCGTGCGAGGATGCCACCGCCGCGAGAGACAATGCCGGTGAGGCGGCTTTTCACCAAAGGCAAGTGTTCGATCAGAATGCCGGCGTGAATGGTTTGATAGTCAACCCCTTGCTGGGCGTGCTTTTCGATGACGTGAAGAAAATCATCTGGGGTCAACTTTTCAATCGTGCCGTGGACGCTTTCCAGTGCTTGGTAAACCGGCACTGTGCCGATGGGAACCGGCGAAGCGTTGATGATTGCCGTGCGAATTTCATCCAAGTTGCCGCCGCCGGTGGACAGATCCATCACGGTATCCGCACCGTATTTCACCGCTAACTTCAGCTTATCGACTTCTTCATCCAGGTTAGAAGAGTTCGGCGATGCGCCAATATTTGCGTTGACTTTGCACTTAGAGGCAATGCCAATACCCATCGGCTCTAAATTAGTGTGATTAATATTGGCAGGGATAATCATGCGTCCCCGCGCCACTTCTGCCCGAATTAAGTCAGCCGGCAGGTTTTCCCGTTGGGCGACATAGTGCATTTCTTCGGTAATCACACCCTGACGAGCGTAGTGCATTTGAGACACATTTTTGTGCCCATGCCGCTTGGCAATCCATTCTGAACGCATATTTCATTCCCTCAATAAACAGCTTCCCTCCGCCGGTATTAGCCGGACTCAGGTTCTAAGGGTCTAATCTCAGCCTGACTATCCAGGCACCCCTAGCTTGGTTGAGAATTGTATCATTTTGATTTGCTCCAGATTGGCTAAACTCAGCAAATCTTAATGGGTTGGGTAAATAAGAGACTGCAAGTAATCGCTAATTTTCCCAAGCGATCACAGCCACACGTAACCTTGAACGCTGCCGGCACTCTTTAAAAAATCTTTCTCTCTACCCTTGCCGGTTGAGCCGTCCTCTGAATGAAAACGCTGTTTTGCGGATTGCTCTGCTAAATTCCGTATTTCACAAATTTTTTCAATGCCAAACAACGTGTATAACCCCCCAGTAAGGCTACTGGGAGGCTATCTAGGGTTTAACTTTAAAAAATCTTACAAGTTTATCCGTATTATCTCTGCGCTACGGAAACTGAACAAGCAAATTCTAAAAGCTTTGTTTGATATTCAGAAGATTGGCTCCAAGGATAATTCAGCTCTTTGTAAGAGGCAACAGAGGGAATATCAAAACCTCCTAAGCGCAAAGTCCGAGTCTCTTGGGTTTGGCAATTTGCGATATTCCGACCATATTCACCATCAGGAATTACCACATCATAAACCACTAAATCTCCATCCCTTTGCAGAGTGTTGAGGTTAATATGTGCGGCTCCACCCCGTGGAGATTCTGTTTCTGGCACGGCGCTCCAAGACGCCTCTGAAAAATCTGCAACCTTAAACCCACCCGTTGATGCGTATGCGCTCTGCGCCACTAAGGCTGCTGCGGCACAGCTTGCAATAGACAGGATTGCGGCACATCGTTTCATGGGTTGTTTCTCCTCTGATTGAGTTCGGTGCGTTCCCGTGGGAATCGCTTTTAAGCATTTAGGGGAGATTATTTTCTCTGCATTTCCCCTCTTTTTTACTAACAACAATTATTGTGTTGCTATCCTACATTTGTTTATATCTGGTTGGAGCCGGCTCAAACATCACCCCAAGGTTGTAAGTCAGGGGTTTACCGATAATCCCACCATAGGATGATTTGAGAAAGGTTTTTTTAGTTAACTTTTCTGCGAATGAACACGAAAAACCCCGATTTCTTTAAAAAACCGGGGTTCTCTTCCTCACGATAGGGTGGCTTACAAGTTTCAGACAGTTGCTTTTATTTGCTCATCAGAAACCCAAATTCCGTGAAAGCCATAAGGCACACGATGGGGAATAATCACCCGTGCCACCGGCTCAGATTTCATATCTTGAGCATTAACAACTACCAATTCAGAAACATCGTCTTTGGCATCATAAACAAACGTTACCAACCAGCCGGCATCCTCATCGGTTGCACCCGGCTGCGGCACAAACACAGCCTCACCGCCAAAGCGTTGCTGTCCGAATTCATGGGTTTCGGAACTTCCAGAGTTGAGATCGTACTTAATCAAACCATCAAACACCGGCATGGGAGTGGGTGCCATTTTTCCTGTGTAACCGTAGCGATGAGATCGCCCCATGAATTGTTCATTTAACCGAGGAAAATCTGAAGGGCGATCGTCCAACCTCTCCTCTTGCACCGTGCCGGTTTTGAGATTAAACCGCCAACGGTATAAACGAGCAAATTCTCCCTCAGTTTCAGTGGGTGCCGCTTCTGACACCAATACACTGGTAGAATTCATGCGACAGGCAAGCAATACGACTTCATCCCCCTCTTCATAAGCATTTAGGGTATGAAATACGAAACAGGGCGGACTTTCAAACCAGCGAATATTGCTATTATCTCCATGACGCGGCACAATCCCAAACCGGCTGGGACGATCTCGCTCAAACATCAAACCCGGTTGACCTTTTTGCATTCGATCCATGCGGAAAGTCAGGGGCAAATCCATAAAAATTGTGTAGTTTTCCGTGATGGCAAAATCGTGCATCATCACCCCCACCGGCAGCTCAATCGGCACTGTTCGCAACAGTTCACCTTCTGCTGAAACCACACTATATTTTACGTAGGGTGGAGACATGATCGAGTAGCCAAAAAACATCATCTCACCCGTTACCGCGTCTACTTTAGGATGCGCCGTAAACGCAGAAACCAGCTTGCCATCAAAATTATAGGTGCCGGCAGTCTCTAAACCTGGCAACTCAATTGCATGAGGTTCACCCCCCTCCCAAAGTGCCAACAGGCGACCATCATGCCAGATTAAAGCAGTATTTGCCGTATTTTTTCCTGGGCCGTGGGGATTATTCGGTTGCGGCGGTTCAAATATCCCACTCCAAACTGCCTTGCCGGCATCGCGTTCAATTTTATACCCCCGCGTCTGGACATAGCGATTGCAATAGGAAGCTTTGCCGTGGCTAATTTGCACCCCATGCAACATCCCATCCCCATCAAACCAGTGATAGCGACCAATAGGTGGGAATTGCGGATTCGGGCCATTTCGCACAAACATTCCAGATAACTCAGGAGGCAACTCGCCAATCACCTTCAAATTATCTGCTGTGATTTCCTCGCGCACTGGCGCAAAATTGCCCTCTAAAAAGGGATCAACTGCTGTTACAGTCATTCTGTCTGCTCTGATTATAGATATCTCTTTATTTAGAGCTTAGCTAAAAACAGAAAATCTAGACTCACTCTATAGGGTAGTTATAAAAATGTAGATACACTCTATATATAAATTAGGCATCGAATTCTGGGATCTCGTTCAAGCCTTGGAAATGATGGGGCAATTAACCACCGAGTTTTTCACGGAATCAAAAGCGGTTTTCGCTCTTTGCTACCCTTCAAAGAATGTTGGGAGAAATACCGGAAAGATGCCGTTTCGCCAAGGTTATTACAGAACTTTATTGTTTTCTTTAGCGAATTGATGCTCTATTAGTTGTTAATATCTTTTTTATCCTCTTCAAAATATTTATGACTTTTAGAAGTATTATCTATCAAGGGGCCATCCCATTTTTCGATAACTTCAGTTATTTTGTCGTTGACTTCAGCCAGACGCGTCTTCATTAAAACTTCTGAAATTTCTTTGGTAGTTTTTATGACCGCTAGTCTCAGCTTTTGAGAGTATAATTTATCCCACATGATAACGTCTAAAGTTTACAGCTTGTAAATTGCAGGTCACGCTGTGAAAATTATAAAGAGTCAATGAGACTTCGATCTTCACTCTTTAGATGGATATATTAGAGGAACGAAAAGCGCAAATACAGATAGCGATGCCTCTGCTGTTTTACCGGACGCTGCTGTTGGGGCAGCGTACTAGATTTCGCTCAGTGGTGATATCGGCAGTGATGTTTAAAATATTAAATAAATCTGTAGAAAAATTCATCAGGATTTATATCGCTGACGCTGGCAGGCTGCTCAACGTGCCGGCTGCAGAGAGTTAGCACACAGACCTTGTACTAATTTAATACTATGCATAAAATTACGCAACTGCTCAATTAAACCTATCTGCGAAGTCTTCAACGTCTCAGGCGTGTTCAAAAAAAGCGGACTCAACTGAAATCTATTTAATAATTTATATATAGCATTATTATGCAATTGCCAAGAATAGCTTTGATCGCGCTCATCAGCCTTTTTTGCACTAGCTCAATGTCTGTCACGGTTAGCGCATCGAGTCAAAAACTGTCTGGCGCAGCAAACTCCAACAGCCAAAATCAGCTTGCTCGTACCCTTTCGGGACATTCAGCCGTTGTCATCAGTCAAGCTGTCGGCACAAAAAGTGAAGCGCCGGTGATCGCGGGTGTTAGTCGTGATAAAACTATCAAAATTTGGAATTTGAATAGTGGCGAGGTCATTCACACCCTTGCCGGTCATTCTCTGCCAATTTTGGCATTGGCAATGAGCCAGGATGGGAAAATTTTAGCCAGTGCCGGCCATGACAAAACGATTAAGCTGTGGAATGTTAGAACCGGCCAAGAAATTCGCACATTGATCGGTCATGCAGAATGGGTGGAATCTTTAGCCATCAGCCCGGATAGTCAGTGGTTAGCGAGTGGTAGCGGTGACAAAACGATTAAAATTTGGCCCCTGCACTCTTCCTCTAAAAAGATTGCCAATGTTTTGCCGCGCACTTTAGCCGGTCATTCAGATGCCATTGATGCGCTTGCAATTAGTCCAGATAGCGAAATTTTAGTGAGCGCTAGTTGGGATGAAATTAAACTTTGGAACTTGAAAACCGGCAAAGAAATCCGCACTTTACCCGGACATTCTTTGGGCACCAATGCTGTGGCGATTAGTCCCAATGGCCAAATTCTCGTGAGTGCCGGTGGCGATAAAACGATTAAGATTTGGGATTTGCACACCGGCAGTCTGCGTCAAACACTTGCCGGTCATTCAGCAAGCATCCGTTCCCTCGCCATCAGTCCTGTTCGTGGATCGTCGGCGGAGATGGGCCAAACTTTAGCCAGCGGCGGCTTAGATAACACCGTAAAAATCTGGCAGCTAGACACCGGCAAGGAAAGTCTGACGTTCCCCAGACAAAGCAGTATCGTTGAATCGGTTGCCATTAGCCCGGATGGCCAAACCCTAGCCATCGGCTGCTGGGGCAACATTATTAAACTCTGGAACTTGAAAACCGGCCAGGAAATTCGCCAACTGTCTGAGTCGGGGGGAGTTTCGAGTCCTGAGTCCTGAGTTCTGAGTTGGGGAGTTTTGATCACCGACTTCAGTTTGGTGCTGGCAACCAGACGGACAGCCACTCAAGGGGTGTGACCCTCGCTTGGCTCAACCCCTCGACTTGAATGTAAAAATGTTTTAGTCTATGAGCAGTGTACTATCATTTTTAATAAAAAATCTGTACAAACCCCATTAAACGCAGCTATCCTATCACAATATTTTGTAAAGATACAGCGCTAACCCTCTTATAGAAAAGCGCTTGAAAATACATTTTCAGCAAAATCAATGATGAGATTGCAGGAAAAAGTGGGTTGATTTGAGCAGAGTCCTCACTCGTAAAAGGCTGAACTATTTTTAATAAGTTGGATGGATTTAGCCGAAGCGGACAGGCGAATCAGGCGCTAAGAGCAATCGGGGTTTACCGATAACGATGGTTGTTAAGCCCAGACAGAAAAGAAAGGCAATCAAACCTCTGAATTGCCATTGTTAACTTTTTGAAATCCAGCTATTAAGAGGGAAGCAGGTTGATTGAACAGCAAACCGAAAAACTTTTCCGCCCTGATCTCGACCCGTGTGGCACCATTCTTTCAGGGCTTTGAATCCAGACCATCGGTGATTTCTCAATTTTTTCGCCGGCTTCGTCATAAAACACCTGATTTAACGGGCCTAGGGGCAGTTGTCATCGCCTCCCTGTCTGTAACCGGCGCAGTGCTGCTAGCGCGGCAGTTGAGCTGGCTGCAACCTGTAGAACTGGCGGTTTTCGACCGGATGGTGCTACGCAGGGCAGATGAAGGCCCAGATCCCCGGCTGCTTGTCGTCGCCATCACAGAAGATGATATTCAAACACTTAAGCAATCAACGATCTCGGATCAGTTCGTGGCGCTAGGGCTGGAGAAATTGCAGCAATATAAGCCGGCAGTCATCGGTTTAGACATCTATCGAGATATTGCCCAAGGAACCGGAATCGAGCAGCTTGAGGTACAGCTGAAGCAGACCAATGTTATCGCCATTACCAAAATGGGTCTGTCTAATACCGGCACACTGGAAGTGCCGCCGCCGCCAAGTGTGCCGGTAGAACGCATTGGGTTTAACGACATCGTGCAAGATGCAGACGGCGTTGTGCGTCGCAGTTTGTTGTTTGGCGACCTCACCCCAGACACCGTTCTTTACTCCTTCGCCTTCCAGGTAGCCTCCAGCTATTTAGGACAGCGCGGGATCGAGCCTCAAAACAGCAACAGCGACCCTTCCCTCTTCTATTGGGGAAAGGCAGCATTTACGCAGCTAAAGCCCAAATCTGGGGGCTATGAAAAGCTGGATGCCCAAGGTTACCAGGTCTTGCTGAATTATCGATCTCCTCGCAATGTTGCACGCGTCGTCAGTCTGACACAGCTGTTGTATGGCCAGATCGAGCCGGCCTGGATCAAAGACAAAATCGTTCTCATTGGCTACACAGCGCCGAGTAGAAGAGACCTATTTTTAACGCCCTACAGTCCCAGCCAAAAGCAGGAACCCAAGATGGCTGGGGTATTGGTTCACGCCCAAATGGTTAGCCAAATTCTTACGGCAACCTTGGGGGAACGCCCTTTGTTCTGGTTTTGGCCAGAATGGGCAGAGGTGCTGTGGGTTGGGTTTTGGGCAATTGTTGGGGGAACTTTGGCTTGGTGTGTCCGCCATCCCGTGGGGCTGGTTGTGAGTGTAACGGGGGTGGTGGTGATCGTGTTTGCCACCAGCTTTTACCTGTTCACCAGTGCCGGTTGGGTTTCCACCGCAACGCCGGCTTTAGCCATCTTAGTCGCAGGTGGTTTGGTTCTCGCTTACCGGGGCTATCAAGCCCAACAGCAGCAACAAATGGTGATGAAGCTTTTGGGGCAAAATACTTCCCCCGAAGTGGCTGAAGCGCTTTGGAACAGTCGTGATCGCTTGCTCAAGTCGGGAAAGCTTTCCGGACAAAAGCTGATCGCCACCATGATGTTTACAGACCTCAAAGATTTCAGCACGATCTCAGAACAAATGCCACCAGAAGTTTTGCTGGAGTGGCTAAACGAATATCTCAGCGTTTTGAGTGAGACGGTGCAGGCTCATAAAGGCATTATCAATAAGTTTACCGGCGATGGGATCATGGCCGCGTTTGGAGTGCCAATGGTTCGCAGCAGCGATACGGAGATTGCCGAGGATGCGCGTCATGCGGTGTCCTGCGGGGTGGCATTTGGAGAACGCCTCAAGGAGATTAACGCGGACTGGCAGCGGCGAGGGTTGCCGGTGATTCAAATGCGGGTGGGGATTTTTACCGGCCCGGTTGTTGCCGGCAGTTTGGGCGGCAAAGAACGGATGGAATACGGCATCATTGGCGATAGTGTCAACATTGCTTCCCGATTGGAAAGTTGCGAAAAAGACCGGCAATCTAGCATTTGCCGGGTTTTAATTGCTAAGGAAACGTTGGTTCACATTGAGGATGAGTTTTTGGTAGAACACTGGGGTCCACTGGCTTTGAAGGGTAAGCAGCAAACGGTTGATGTTTACCGGGTGGTTGGCCGCCGGTCTGTGAGTCCAAGTCAGTAAAAGTTTTTGCCGGCATCTAGGATTTTTTTAACCGCAGATAAACGCATATATGATACTAAATCCGGTTAAAGTTGGCGACTGAATAACCCTTGCCTAAGTCCTTGAACATTAAAATTTTCCTCTTCAACCCCCGGCTGTCACCGTCCCCGTTAGTAAGCGGGACTACAGGGTTAGATTGGTTCTTCGGCTTTAAACTACATCTGGTTTGTAATGACCTTGGGGAACTGCTGAATATGGCTGTCACTGCTGGCACCATAGATGACCGTAAGCCTGTGCTCACTCTACTCAAAGGGTTGTCTGGTAAGGTGATAGCTGACTGAGGCTATATATCCCAAAAGTTGTTTGAGTAACTGTTAACCCATATGGGGATTCAACTGCTTACTAAGCCAAAGCACAATATGAAGAATAAGCTAATGCCACTGATAGATAAGCTGCTTATCCGCAAACGCTCCATAATTTAGACAATTATCGACCAATTGAAAAACATCTCTCACATTGAGCATTCTCCCGTCGCAGTCTGGTCAATTTCTTGGTGAATTTGGTCTGTTGATTAATTGCCTATTCCCATCAGCTCAAGAAGCCCTCTCTCAATATCAATGCGTTTTTCCTTCCTTCTGCTTAACCCGAAGTCAGATTAATCTAACAGTGCATTAATCCACTTAATAGTTAGACAACTATGAAATTATCCCCGCTTTCGTTATGGATTTTCTTGGTATCGCTAACGCTGCGTGTCCTGGAAATTACGATTCCCTTAAATACCGATGAAGCGTTGTGGCTATCTCGCGGAACCCTCTTTTTCAAGAATCTGTTTGATGGGAACCTAGCAAAGACGTTTCTCCGCCATCATCCAGGAGTCACCAATATGTGGCTCACTGGCAGCGGCATGATATTTAATTGTTGGTTAGACAAGCTGTTTCCAGGTTTGTTAAACATGAATCCTTCTCCAAACCTAAACGCTTGTTTGAACACAATATAGCGTTTCTCAAATAGATGAAGTACAGTAACAGCAGTGAGTAAACCAATTAAGAAGGTCCTGAGAGGACACTTGTTGGTAGGCTAGTGTAATCGCTTCATCCAAGGCTCGATAAGTTCTTGCTCCTATCGTCCGCAATATCCCTTTGATTTTTGACCAGCAATTCTCGATGGG